>JAZSHE010000064.1:0-7424 GCA_045533085.1 Ruminococcus sp. | reverse complement strand
CAGGGAATTTATTTTGAAGCATCCGCCGATAAAATCAAACAGCCCCTCGATTTTGAAACTGTCATATTTCTTTAAAAATGAATCAAAGGTATTGATGCTCTGGTAGTCAAACAAAAACGCCTTGAGCACACCCTGAAGAATGTTTGCATAAGAAAAAGCCTCAATCTCCGCCTTTACAAACGGGCTGAGTTCCTTGTCAAAAGCCGAAACGGCATCGTTGAACAACGGTTGCTTTGAACAAAGCTTGTTGATTTTCGGGTCATTTTTCTTCAGACCATAGTATGAATCGAGATAATAAACGTATGCACCGCAAAATTCAAACATTGGCTTGTTGACAAATTTCAACCTTTTCTTCAGCTCAAAATAGTCAATTCTGTTTTTTGCGTTAGGCATAGCAGTCACCTCCATTGATATATATAAATCATACCAATTTTCACACTATGTTGTCAACTTTATTTTACAAATCGTTGTACTTTTTATCACATTGGACTTTTTAGAGAATCTGTGGTATAATAGCTTAGTTAAGCAATACAATTTTAGGAGGGATAGTATGTCTGATAACAACTCTAATAAATATAACTTTGATAATTTTGACGATGCAAAACGTGGCAGACACTTTGCTGCAGAAGATTCATCTGACTCTTTATATGACCTTGAAAACTTTGCGCCAAAAGCTGAGAGTAATACCACACGATCTGCTGATGACACCCAGCCTGACTACGGCGATGACTTTTACTCACAAAGTGATTCGTTCGAACCATCAGATGACGATGACTTCCAACCAATCATCAAAAGAGAGTGCCACTCACGCACAGCAAAAATAGATAACAAAAGCAACAATAAGAACATCGCTATCATTGTTTTGTCGATTACTCTTGCTCTTGTTGTTTTCATCTTCTCGCTGATTTTCTTCCTCAACTCAAAAACAAACAGCAAAGATAAACAACCGACAACCGCTTCAACCTCTGCGAGTGAAACAGTTAAAGAAACCGAAAAGGCTACCGAAAAAGAAACTGAGGCTCCTACAGAAGAACCGACACAGGAAGAAACCGAAACTCCTACACAGGAGTCTACACCGGCTTTGACCGACGCTCCTACAGAACCTCCGACCGAAAGCGAAGAACCTTTCACCGAGGCTACTGAAGCCGAGCAGGAGGAATCCCGCGAGGTTATATCGTAAATGCTCACCACACCGCTTGCTTATAGCAGGCGGTTTTTTGTTAATTTTCTCAATTTATAGTGGAAAACTAAGACTCGTTGTATTATAATGTGTGTATATACTCATAAGGATTTTTACTATGACTTCACATCAACACTATACAAAAAAACACTCCTCTGTCAGAAGAACTCTGTTTGCAGTATTGTCAGTAATACTAATTGCTGTGACAATATACGCTTCGGTGTATGCGTACTCACTGATAAACACCCCTGACTACATAACTATCGGTGTAGGTGAAAGCTACACTTTGGCTACGCGTGAAGGTGATTATCTTGTTCGCTCATACAATGCACACACCGTCACAGTCAGCACAGGCTCAACAGTTAAAGCTACAAGCGTCGGAGATGCGATTGTTGGCATAAAGTACACATACTTTGACCGTGATTTTTATCGCTTTGTAGTTGTCGATGCTCCCAAAAACATCACTCTGAACAAAACCGAGCTCATTCTCGGCGAAGGCGAAAGCTACACATTGAAAGCCACAAGCAAAACAGGCTCACACGAATTTTCTGCTGCATTTTCCAGTAGCAACGAGGCTATCGCCACTGTAAGCGAAGACGGAAAAATCACTGCACTTAACGTCGGTGAATGTATAATCAGCGCTACCACATACAATGGTATAACCGCAAGCTGTGAACTCGCTGTCAAAAAAGCACCTGAAAGCTTGGAGCTTAACCACAGCAGCGTTACTTTGGGCACAGGTGAAACCATCTCACTGGAGCCAGTATTTTCTAAAGACGCTTACAGCTCAAATGTAGTTTTTGAAAGTAGCGATGACAATATCGCCTCACTTAAAAATAATGTTCTGACAGCAAAAAACACGGGCGAATGTACTATAACAGCAACAGCTCACAATCAGATACAATCACAATGCAAGGTGACTGTTAAGAAAATGGCAGACAACGTCTACCTCACCGTGCTTGATAAATATGACATAGATTCGTGCATCAGGGCTGTGACAACTGTTGACAGCGATTGTGCCGCATACAACATAACGCTGAGTGTATCGGACGAATCAGTGCTTGCGTTTGATGAGAAGGACAAAGCCATACTCCATCCACTCAAACAAGGCGAATGCACAATCACTGCCACTTTGTCAAATGGTGTGACTACTTCAAAAACAGTTACTATCGGCGACTATGACAAAAGTAGTATGAACTTTAAGATACTCAACCAGTTCCCGTCACTTCCGACAGGGTGCGAGGTAGTATCGCTCACATCTGTGCTCAACCACTACGGCGAGGATATCTCGATGAACACTATGGCTGAAAAATATATGCCAATGAAAAAGTACGACTATTTTTCTGTCAGCCCTCACGACTACTTTCTCGGAACACCATACAGCTTTCAGACTGGTATGGGGTGTTTTTCGGGTTGTATTGTAAAAACTGCTAACAACTATTTCAAAGACAAAAACATCGAGGATTATGTCGCTGTTGACATCACGGGATGCTCACTTGATGAGTTGCTGAATTTCCTCAACAACAAAGTACCTGTCATAACATGGGTCACATCAGGCTTTGTCACCCCGACAGTTGATGGAAGATGGACCGTAAATAACGAAACAATAACATGGTGTAACCACGAGCACTGTCTTGTCACAACAGGCTACGACAAAAACGCAGGCACAGTTACTGTTGCTGATGATACAGGTGGTTACAGCTACACGGTTTCTTATTCACAATATAAAAAAGTTTTTGAGGGTATGGGCAGTATGGCTGTCGTTATCCTCAAAAAGTAAAGGAGAATAATATGAAAAGAATTTTAGCTTTACTGCTCGCGATGTTAATGTGTGTTTTGCTTGCTTCGTGCAAAGACGACGCTACCGTTAGCGAGGAGACCAACACTGTTGAAACATCCGAATTTGCGTGCACAGAGAAAACTCTGAGAGAACTTCTGGAAACAAATTTCGACTGTTACTATCTGTTTTATGTTGCTCCGATAAGCGAGGGCGGCGGCACTGACTCAGACGGCTACACAAAAGCTGACACAGCATTTTTTGCATCGTACAGCGAACTGCGCGATTTTGTCACAGGCACCTACACAAAGGAAAAATCCGACTATCTGCTGTACGAATATCCACGTCCTGAAAAGCCGTTGTACAAAGAGAAAAACGGCGCTGTATACGTTGATCTTGACGCTGTTGAGCCAACCTCTTACAGAATAATCTGGGATGATAGCTACACTGTTACATTCACGGAAAACGATAACACAAAATGTGCGTTCACGCTGACAACCATTGATTTGGACTCAAATGAATATACAACAAGTGGCACTGCTGTTTTCGAAAGTGGAAATTGGCGTCTGACCGATTTAGTTTATTAATCAACTAAAAGGAGGGCTATTTTTGAAAGGTAGATTCAAGACTCACATCAAATCAAAAAGTGTTGTTAACCTTATACTGAGCATCATCGTTGCACTTGTAATGGTGGCAAGATTTTTGCGCGCTGACTACTACTCTGTTTTTTTGTGTATACTCACTCTGCTTTTGTTCAACATTCCGCTGTTTGTCGAGAAAAAACTCAGAGTAACTCTACCAAAAGAGCTTGAAGCTATCATTCTGCTGTTCATTTTCTCGGCTGAAATTCTGGGAGAAATCGGCTCATTTTACACCCACATTCCGTGGTGGGATACAATGCTCCACACCTTAAACGGATTTCTGATGGCTGCAATCGGCTTTGCGTTGATTGACATTCTCAACAACTCTCCGAAATTTCACATTAATATGTCCCCTATCTTTGTTGCGTTTGTAGCTTTCTGTTTTTCTATGACAGTCGGTGTAGTGTGGGAGTTTTTCGAGTTTTCTATGGATATTTTCACACTGACAGATATGCAGAAAGACCGTATAGTGACAGATATTTCGTCTGTTTTGTTAAACCCGTCAGGCTTGAACGACGAGATAATTCTCAGAGATGTACGCAGCACAACTGTCACTTTAGCCGATGGTACAACCCACCTCATCGAAGGTGGCTACCTTGATATTGGTATCATCGACACAATGAAGGATTTGCTCGTTAACCTCGTCGGAGCTGTTGTATTCTCAGTAATCGGTTATTTCTATATCATCGGCAGAAATAACGGTGTTTTTGCAAAGAAGTTCATCCCACAGCTTCAGGAAAAAGAACCATCAAAGAATAACGCTTCAAAAAACGAAGCAGAATCCACGAAGAAAAGTTGAGGAAAGCTATGCTGAAATTTATATGTTATCCTAAATGCACAACCTGTAAAAAGGCACAGAAGTTTCTTGATGACAATGCTGTAAGCTACGAGCTCAGAGATATCAAGGAAAATAATCCGACCATTCACGAGCTGACAGCGTGGCACAAAACATCACAGCTTCCACTAAAACGCTTTTTCAATACGAGCGGACTGCTGTACAAATCACTTGCGCTCAAAGACAAGCTACCTACAATGAACGAAGAAGAACAGCTGAAGCTTCTGAGCACAGACGGAATGCTCGTCAAACGTCCACTTCTCATCAGTGACGACTTTGTGCTTGTGGGTTTCAAAGAACAGGAATGGAAAGACAAATTGAAATAACAAAAAACAAAGGCAGTTCATATAGAACTGCCTTTATGTATATATCATAGATATCGCATTTTATCAGAATGTGCCCGATGTACTATTACACAAAAAACAACTTTGAACATACGGTCATAATGACTAAGAAGGCTACGTTGAGTACGGTGAATAGCACAAGATATTTCTTTGTTTTATCAGGATATAATGTTTTGTATTCTGAGAATGTTATCAGGCTTGCAAGCGATGAAATCAGCGTACCAGCACCGCCGATGTTGACGCCGATGAGCAATGACTGATAATCGTTTGTGAACTGTGAGAGCAGGATTGCTGTAGGCACATTGCTGATGAACTGACACGAAAGCACCGATACAAGCAACGTGTCGTAACTTAACAAAGTGCTGAAAAACACTCTGACCTCTTCGATTCTACCTAAGTTTCCTGCGAATATGAAGAAGAAAAAGAACGTCAACAAAAGTGGATAATCAACCATTTTCAGTGCATCTCTATCGAGTATCAGAAGTGACGCTAAAATCAGCACAAGGCCAACTAAAACAGGTATAACTCGAAATACCACAAGTAGCGAAACTGCAAACAACACAAGGTACACAACTGTGCGTTTTATGCTGAGCTTTTCAGGGAACTTTTCTTTGATATGGAGCTTTTCGTTTTTGACAAGCATACAACAACCGAAAAGCAGTGTTATCGCCAGCAAAAACGGCATCAGCATAATCTTGCAGAACTCAAGAGTAGGAATATCAAAAAATGAGTACAGATACAAGTTCTGTGGGTTACCAAACGGAGTGAGCATACCTCCTAAGTTTGCGGATATGTTCTGCAAAATGAACAGATACGCCATGTGCTTTTCTTTTTTGGTTACTGACAGCGCAAAATACCCCAGTGGTAAAAACGTTATCAGCGCCATATCGTTTGCTATCAGCATCGAACCTATAAAAGTTATGCTGACAAGCATCATGAAAAGCGTTCGCAGATTACCCGTCATCAGCACAAGTTTTCGGGCTAAAATCGTGAAGAACTTTATGTTACGCAACGCACACACTACTGCTAGCGTTATGAAAAGGCACGCCAGTGTGCGTGTGTCAAAGTAGCCAAGATATTCTTTATCAAACGGCACAAAAAAGCATGTCACCGCAGCCGCAACGAGTGCTACGAACATAACGACGTTTTTCTTTACAAAGCGCTTTGTTTTTCTCAGCACCTTTTTGAACGTCAGCCGTTTCAATCTCTGTATAAATATCATCGTCCTATCCCCTTTTTCTGTCGACGTTTTACTAATCCACACGCTCGATATAATACAGCAAATCGACAACTTTTGCAAGGACTTTCGTCGCTATTGTACATCGAATTTTTGTATCAAATCATTTATAATGAACGTTGTTTTAAACTTTAACAAAAGGAGAAACACTATGCAGAAAAAAAGTTCAAAAAAGAAAAAGATAATAATTTCAGTTCTATGCTTTCTTGTTGCTTTTATTATTGGTGGCATGTGGGGCTTGTCTGTTATGATTTACAACGAAAATTTTGACAAGCGCTTTGAGACTTATAAACCATATATGTACTACGTTGAGGATTTTGAGGGACTCTCGCGCACTCAGTATAAGTTCGAGTCTGACAAAGGACAACAGCTTACAGGCTATATGTACAGCAGTGGCGAAAACCAAAAAGGTGTTGTTGTTATTGCGCACGGATTTGGCGGTGGCGGTCACAACTCGTACATGGATGTCGCAGACTTTTTCGCTAAAAACGGCTACTATGTTTTTGCATACGATGCAACAGGCAACGACGAAAGCGATGGCGACGGTGTTGGCGGTATGCCTCAGGGTGTGATTGACCTTGAACGTGTTATATCATTTGTAAAAAGCAGCGAGGATTACGGTAAGCTTCCTATTGTTTTATTCGGTCACAGCTGGGGTGGTTATAGCGTGTGCAGTGTACTGAATTTTCACCCTGATGTAAAAGCTGTCATCGAGTGTTCCGGCTTTGACAGCTCGGCGGGGATGTTTGAATCCGAGGGCAAAAAGGTTGCTGGCGATGGTATTTACGCTATTATGCCATTTGTAAAGCTCCACGAATTCATAAAGTACGGCAAATACGCTACAAGCACAGCAACTGACGGCTTTGAAAACTCTGAAGCTTCAGTTATGGTTGTCCACAGTGAGGGTGACAAAGTTGTGCCGGTTGAATACGGCTATGACATTTTCTATGACAAGTACAAAGATAATGAAAGATTCACCTTTATCCGTCCAGAAAACAGTGAACACGACCACGTTTACCACGATAAGACATACATAAACGAGTTCAACGCCGAGTTTGACAAGTGGCTAGGCACTCTCGACTACGATTACAATCTTGCAGAAAACAAGGAGTGTTTCACAAAAGACAAGGCAAACTACATAAACGAAAACCTTGACCGCAAAAAATGGAGCGATATGCTCGACAAAAAGATGTTTGAGCAGTTCCTCGAATTTTACAACACAAATATTCAGTAATAAAAGAAGGCAGTGCAACTGAATGCACTGCCTTTTGTTATTGTTAAACGAAACTGCCCAACTTACCAAATGGTAAGTTGGGCAAATTACTTTTATCCCTTAACAGCGCCGGCAGCTACACCCTTGATGATGTGCTTCTGACATGTAAGATAGAATACGATAACAGGGATGATACT
>JAZSHE010000188.1:0-7955 GCA_045533085.1 Ruminococcus sp. | reverse complement strand
CATATTTCTTAATTTCAGCGATTTCAGCATCAGTTAAAGCACCGTAAAGCGCATAAACCTTTGCTGAACGGATTGTAGGTCTGTCACCCTGTGAGATAGTCTGGATACACTGAGCAGCTGAATCAGCACGCTGATCGAACTGACCAGGTAAAAATTCAACAGCAAAAACAGTAGCATCATCAATAGTGATTTCGTCGCTTACAATATCGAGCTGTGGCTCAGAAAATACTGTTTTGCATGCATAGTTAAATAAATCTTCAGTGATATTTTCAACATCATAACGGTTAAAAATGCGGACATCGGTAAGGTTTTTGATTGAAAGCAGATTTACTGCTTCGTTATAAAGAGCTTTAGCCTCGTGAGCAAGCTCGTTTCTTTTTTCGACAAATACGCGATATACCATGATTAACCCTCCTTTGCCATAAGTGCTTTTTTACCAATATCAGTACGGTAGTAAGCATTTTCAAAATCAATGCTCTTCACCATATCATAAGACTTAGCAATAGCATCCTCGAGTGTGTCGGCAATAGCAGTAGCACCAAGAACACGACCGCCGTCTGTTAAAAGTTTTCCGTCAGCAAGTTTAGCACCTGCAACGTAAACGTTGTTTGAAATTTCTGCAGGGATTGTCATCTCGAATCCTTTATCGTAGGATTTCGGATAACCGTTTGAAGCCATAATTACGCAACAAGCGGATTTATCAGCAAACTTAACATCAACATCGCTCAGTGTTTCGTTAGTTACTGCCTGCATAATAGTTAAAAGATCTGTGTCTAAAAGTGGGAGCACAACCTGAGTTTCAGGGTCACCAAAACGGCAGTTATACTCGATTACCTTAGGACCATTTGGTGTAAGCATAAGGCCAAAGTATAAACAACCTTTGAAAGTTCTACCCTCTGAGTTCATAGCATTCATTGTAGGGATGAAAATCTTCTCCATACATTCTTTTGCTACAGCATCTGTGTAATAAGGGTTTGGAGCTACAGTGCCCATTCCACCAGTGTTTAGGCCCTCGTCGTTATCGAGTGCGCGCTTGTGGTCCATTGAAGAAACCATCGGAACAACAGTTTTGCCGTCAGTGAATGATAATACAGACACTTCAGGACCGGTCAAAAACTCTTCGATAACTACATTGTTTCCGCTATCGCCGAATACTTTGTCTTCCATCATAGAACGAACAGCTTCAACAGCCTCTTCCCTAGTGTTAGCAATGATAACACCTTTACCGAGAGCAAGACCATCTGCTTTGATAACAGTTGGGATCGGAGCTGTCTGTAAGTATTCAAGAGCTTTATCCATATCATCGAATACTTCATACTGAGCTGTCGGAATATTATATTTTTTCATAAGGTTTTTCGAGAAAACCTTGCTACCTTCAATAATAGCTGCCTTTGAATCAGGGCCAAAGCAAGGAATACCTTTTTCCTGCAAAGCGTCAACACAACCAAGTACAAGTGGATCGTCAGGAGCAACAATAGCATAATCGATGCTGTTTTCTAAAGCAAAATTAACGATACCGTTGATATCCTTGGCACCGATAGCAACACAAGTAGCATCCTGTGCAATACCACCATTACCCGGAAGCGCGAAAATCTCAGTAACAGAGTTGTTTTCTTTAACCTTTTTAATAATAGCGTGTTCGCGACCACCGCCGCCTACAACTAATATTTTCATTGATATCCTCTTTCTTAATTAGTGGTGGAACAGACGCATGCCTGTAAATGCCACAACCATATCGTATTTATCAGCACATTCAATAACCACATCATCACGGATTGAACCACCTGGTTCAGCGATATACTTAACGCCACTTCTGTAAGCGCGTTCAATGTTGTCTGAGAATGGGAAGAATGCGTCAGAACCGAGTGCAACGTCAGTTTTTGTCGCAAGATACTCTTTGATTTCATCATCTGTGAGTGGCTGTGGCTGAGTTTTGAAGTATTTCTGCCAGTTGCCGTCTGCACATACATCTTCTTCATTCTTATTGATGTAACCATCGATAACGTTATCTCTGTCAGGTCTGCCAAGTGTATCAAGGAATGGCAGGTTTAATACCTTTTCATGCTGACGTAAGAACCATGTATCAGCTTTAGTGCCAGCAAGACGTGTACAGTGGATTCTCGACTGCTGTCCAGCACCAACACCGATAGCCTGTCCATCGATTGCGTAGCATACAGAGTTTGACTGTGTATATTTTAATGTAATGAGAGCTACAATAAGATCTCTTACTGCGCTGTCAGGTAATTCTTTGTTCTGTGTAACAAGGTTTGAAAGTAATTCTTTGTTGATTTCGAAGTTGTTTCTACCCTGTTCAAATGTGATTCCGTAAACCTGTTTACGCTCTACTGGAGCAGGGACAAAATCAGGGTCAATCTTAACGATATTGTAGCTACCCTTACGCTTTGATTTTAAAATCTCAAGAGCTTCATCATCATAACCTGGTGCGATAATACCATCAGATACTTCTCTTGCGATCATTTTAGCAGTTGTTACGTCACACACATCAGAAAGAGCAACCCAGTCACCGAATGAACACATACGGTCTGTACCTCTAGCCCTTGCATAAGCGCAAGCGAGTGGCGACTCATCAAGGCCTTCGATATCATCAACGAAACAAGCTTTCTTTAATGTATCAGAAAGCTTGATACCAACTGCAGCTGATGTTGGGCTTACGTGCTTGAATGATGTAACAGCAGGCATATCGAGAGCCTCTTTTAGCTCTTTTACAAGCTGCCACGCATTGAAAGCGTCTAAAAAGTTTATGTAACCCGGACGTCCGTTTAAGATTTCGATTGGGAGTTCGCTGCCGTCTTCCATGAAAATCTTTGATGGCTTCTGGTTAGGGTTACAGCCATATTTTAATTCAAATTCTGTCATAATATACTCCTTATATTATACGTTCTTATTTATAATGATTTCAGTTGCGTCACTGCCATCGAGTGGAACACATCTTACAAATAATGAAACTTTGTTATCAGCATTGAGGTTAGCCCAGCAAAGATCAGCTAATTCTTCAGCTGTATTTGGAAGAGTAACTTCTTCTGGTTCTCCATAGAATGATGGAATCGGGTTGCCATCACACTTGTATGTATGAATGAAGTGACCGATACCAGCCATTGGTTTATAAGAATAATAGAAGCGATTGCAAACTTCAGGATTGCCGTTAGCACTCTTTAAGATAGAAAGCTTGTACGAGAAATCTTCATTAGCAAAATCATACTCTGCAATACCTGAGATTCTAGGTGTAAAGTTTGGTGCATCAGGCTCGAATTCGCGAGTGTTAAGAGCGTCCTCGAAGCTTTTTCCTTCCTTTAAGAAGTTGTAAACTGTATCAGTCTGGTCACCGTTTGTGATAACATCAATATCACCCAGTTTTCTATATGGGTTGTAGATAATAAGACTTGGGTCTGAAAGTTTTGATTCATCAAAAGCTTTTGTGCGCATACCATCCTCGAAAGCTTCGAAGATTCTGTTGCGGCTGTTTTCGGAGCGACCCATGATAAAATAAGCGAACATAGCGCTTTTACCATCAGCAGATTTACCCATTACAATGCCGCGACCTGGATATGTGTTTTCTGAAAGAAGAGTTTTTAAATCAAATAATGCCATGACATCCACCATTCCTTAACCAATAATATTCTTTGAAACCTGCTCAACGGCGGCAGGTAAAATCTTCCACTCTGCAAGTCGCATTACACGTTTTTGCAGAGTTTCGGGTGTATCATCTTCTCTGATATTTACAGCTTTCTGGAGTATTATTTCACCACCATCAGGAATTTCGTTAACAAAATGTACTGTAGCTCCTGTGACTTTAACACCTTTTTTGAGGGCTTCTTCATGAACTTTGAGTCCATAAAAACCTTTTCCACAGAAAGATGGAATAAGGCTTGGGTGAACGTTGATGATTCTGTTGCTGTACTGGCTTGTGAAAGACTCGCTTAGAATAGACATAAAACCCGCAAGAACAATAAGGTCTATATCATATTCGTTAAGTTTTTCAATGATTTTTGCTTCAAATTCAAGTTGTGAAGCAAAATCTCTTTTTAATACAACAGCAGTATCGATGGAAGCTTTCTGTGCTCTTTCAAGCGCGAAAGCGTTGCTGTTATTAGAAATAACAAGCTTGATTTCACCGCTGTTTATAATTCCTTTATTCTGTGCGTTAATAAGTGCCTGTAAATTTGTGCCGCCGCCCGATACAAGCACGGCGATTTTAGCTTTACCAGCCATATAATACCCCTTTGCTGTAATCAAAGTAAATTAAACAATAACAATTTTATCGTCAGATTTTACAATCTCACCGATAACGTAAGCATCTTCGCCGTTAGCTTTGAGAATTTCAAGAGATTTATCTAAATCTTCTTTAGCAACAACGATGCTCATACCAACACCCATATTGAATGTGTTGAACATATCACGTTCGCTGATATCGCCTGTTTTAGCGAGAAGATCAAAAATCGGAAGAACTTTAACAGCGCTTCGATCAATCTTTGCACCAAGACCATCAGGAATACTACGAGGAATATTTTCGTAGAAACCGCCGCCTGTGATATGAGAAATACCCTTTACTTTAACTTCATCAATTAAAGCGAGGACTGATTTTACATAAATCTTTGTTGGTGTAAGAAGAGTTTCGCCGATAGATTTTCCGCCAAGCTCCTCGTAAGTTTTGTTTAAATCTGCGTTGTCTACGTCAAAAACTTTTCTAACAAGTGAAAAACCATTTGAGTGAACACCACTTGAAGCAAGAGCGATAACAACATCACCTTCAGCCATTGTGTTGTTGTCAATCATTTTCTTTTTGTCAACAATACCAACAGCAAAACCAGCAAGGTCATAATCCTCAAGAGGCATAAGGCCTGGATGTTCAGCAGTTTCACCACCGATAAGAGCTGCACCTGACTGTACACAACCCTCGGCAACACCGCCAACTATAGTAGCGATTTTTTCAGGGTAGTTCTTACCGCAAGCGATATAATCAAGGAAGAAAAGTGGCTTTGCTCCACAGCAGATAATATCGTTTACACACATTGCAACAGCATCGATGCCGATAGTGTCGTGCTTGTCCATAAGGATGGCGAGTTTAACTTTAGTACCGCAACCATCTGTACCTGAAACAAGTACAGGTTCTTCCATATTTGTTGGAAGACCGAAGCAACCACCAAAACCGCCAACGTCATCAAGACAACCTTCGTTACGGGTACGCTTGATGTGTGCTTTCATAAGCTCAACAGACTTGTAGCCGGCAGTGATATCAACACCAGCTGCAGCATAGCTGTCTGATTTAGAATTTATAATCATGTCAATTATTCCTTTCCATTCCAACAATAAGTGCAAAGACAATCTTCTGGCAAACCGATTGCCTGAATAATGCCTTCTAATGATTGGTATTCAAGGGAAGCAAGATTGAGTTGCTCACAGATAACCTGTCTGAGTTTCTTGCCTCTTTCTGTGTTTGAATTACTGTACTCCTCGATATACTTCTCCCCTTCTTCACCTTCGAGGTCATAAATAACCTTTCTGGCAATAAGCTCCATATCACTCTTGGTTCGAGAGAAGTTCAGGAATTTACAGTTATACATAATAGGAGGACAAGCCGAACGCATATGTACCTCCTTAGCACCGTTTTCATAAAGAAAATCTACAGTGCCTTTAAGCTGTGTTCCGCGCACGATGGAATCGTCAACGAACAACAATCTTTTGAATTTAATAAGATCAGGGACAGGAATCTGCTTCATCTTAGCTATCATATTACGGATAGACTGGTTAGATGGAGTGAAGCTTCGTGCCCACGTTGGTGTGTATTTGATAAATGGACGTGCGAATGGTAAACCACACTGAGCAGCATAGCCAATAGCGTGAGGTGTACCTGAGTCCGGAACACCACAAATATAGTCAACGTCCTGGCAGACGCCGTTTTTCTTATCGTTCTCAGCCATAATTCGTCCATTGATGTATCTCATAACCTCAACAGAAACACCTTCGTATGATGAGTTAGGGAATCCGTAATAGCTCCAGAGGAACGAACAGATCTTCATCTTCTCACCAGCAGGCGCTAGGACAGTTATACTTTCAGGTGAAAGTTCAACAATTTCGCCAGGTCCGAGTTCTTTTTCATCAAGATAACCGAATTTTTGATATGCAAATGACTCAAAAGAAACAGCATAGCCACTGTCGTTTTTACCGATGATAACAGGTAATCTACCAACCTTGTCTCTTGCTGCGATTATGTTACCATCGTCTTTTAATATGATAATCGATGTTGTGCCATCAATCATATCCTGAGCGTACTTAATACCTTCTACAAAGCTTTCTTTCTGGTTGATAAGAGCTGCCAAAAGCTCAGTAGAATTTACAGCACCACCTGTCATAGCATCAAAATGTCCACAACCGGCGTCAAGACAAATCTTGATGAGCTCATCAGCATTATTAATAACACCTACCATACAAATCGCGTAGACACCAAGCTTTGAACGAATGAGCATAGGCTGTGGAGTGCTGTTGCTGATACATCCGATAGCGGATGTACCATGCATATCGTCAAGCACATGCTCAAATTTTGTTCTGAATGGTGAACTTTCGATGTTATGGATAACTCTTTGTAATCCGATTTCTTTATCATAGGCAGCCATACCGCCTCTGCGTGTACCTAAGTGTGAATGGTAATCAACGCCGAAGAAAACCTCAGGAACACAATCGTTCTTTGAGGTAATTCCGAAAAATCCTCCCATTATAACACTCCTTTATAAAAGTAAAAACTAAAAATTAAGCGAAGAAAAGCTCTGACAGAGTCATTGGGTCAATATATTCGCCGTTCTTGTAAACACGCATATTACCAGAAGCAATCTCATCGATGAGCATAACTTTACCTTCTGGATCGTAACCAAACTCAAACTTGATATCATAGAGGATAAGATCCTTCTCTTTGAGATCATCAGCTACAATACGAGTGATTTTCTGTGTCATAGCCTTCATATCTTCGTACTGCTCGTCTGTCATAACACCTAAAGCTACAAGAGCGTCTTTAGTTACAAGTGGATCACCCTTAGCATCATCCTTGAATGTCATTTCAACATACTCTGGGAGATCAGCACCATCTTCGATATAATCGCCATAACGACGGATAAAGCTACCAACAGCCTTGTGACGGCAGATAACCTCAAGACCCTTACCGAAACCTTTTGCTGGAAGAACCTCCATTGTTGTATCCTCAAGGTTAGCACTTACAAAGTGTGTTCTGATACCAGCAGCGTTGATCTTCTCGAAGAAGTAGATTGACATTCTGAGGTTTACATCACCAACACCATCGATTGTAAGACCAACAGAGTTTTCGCCTGGATCAAATACACCGTCTTTACCTGTGCAATCGTCCTTGAACTTTAAAAGGCAGTTGCCGTTCTCGAGTGAAAATACATCCTTTGTTTTTCCAGTGTAAATAAGTTTCTTTTCCATGATTATATCTCCTTTTGAATAGTTTCTTAAATGTTATTCTGAAGCTTAGCGTCTTTTTCCAAGACTACTTTTGCATCGTTTGCACGTTTTGCGTTGAGTTTGTCGCAAAGTTCTTTGTCTTCTACAGCGATAATCTGAGCAGCTAATAAAGCGGCATTTGCACCACCATTGATAGCTACAGTAGCAACAGGAATACCTGTAGGCATCATCACTGTTGAGAGTAAAGCATCCATACCATCAAGTACAGATGATTTACAAGGGATACCAATTACAGGAAGTGTAGTGTTAGCTGCAATAGCACCTGCAAGGTGAGCAGCCATACCTGCAGCGCAGATAAGAGCTCCAAAGCCGTTATCTCTTGCTGATACAGCAAAATCACGAGCTTCGACAGGTGTTCTGTGAGCAGAATAAATATGCACTTCGTATGGAATTTCCAGTTCTTTTAATACGTTGACAGCTTTTTCGATAATTGGGAGATCGCTGTCGCTACCCATGATAATTCC
>JAZSHE010000045.1:0-5315 GCA_045533085.1 Ruminococcus sp. | reverse complement strand
TAGTCAGGAACCAGACGCTTTGCTGTACATTTAGCAGCAAGCTCTGTCAGATACCAGTATTTAGATTCAGGTGTAATATTGTCTTCCTCAAGAACATAAATCAGCTTTGGAAATGCTGGTGTGACATACACACCCTTTTCGTTCTTTACACCCTGATATCTCTGCTGAAGAACTTCCTCAATGATAAGTGCAAGGTCAGCTTTCTCCTGTTCGTTTTTAGCTTCGTTGAGATACATAAATACAGTTACAAATGGTGCCTGTCCGTTTGTTGTGAGCAGTGTTACAACCTGATACTGTATTGTCTGTACACCGCGGTTAATTTCCTCTCTGAGTCGTTTTTCTACAACCTGAGTGAGCTTCTCTTCATCAACATCTACGCCGATGAAAGAATACTCCTGTTCAACCTGTTTTCTGATTTTTTTACGGCTGACTTCAACAAATGGAGCAAGATGTGTCAATGAGATACTCTGACCACCATACTGGTTGGAAGCTACTTGCGCAATAATCTGTGTTGCAATATTACACGCAGTTGAAAAGCTGTGTGGTTTTTCGATCATTGTTCCGCTGATTACTGTGCCATTCTGGAGCATATCATCAAGGTTGACAAGATCGCAGTTATGCATATGCTGTGCGTAGTAGTCTGTATCGTGGAAGTGTATAATACCATCTTCGTGAGCCTTGACAATCTCCTCCGGGAGCAAAATACGCATTGTGATATCCTTGCTGACTTCACCAGCCATATAGTCACGCTGGACAGAATTGACAGTAGGGTTCTTGTTAGAGTTTTCCTGTTTTGCTTCCTCGTTATTACATTCAATGAGTGTAAGAATCTGGTTATCCGTTGTGTTCGCAACACGAGCGAGGTTTCGAGTGTAGCGATATCTGATATAGCGCTTTGCAGTTTCATAAGCACCACATTTCATAATCTCAAGCTCAACAAGTTCCTGTATCTCCTCTACGGATAACGCACGGGAAATACACTCACCTGTGTTCTTGATTGTGATCGCAATATTTCTAATCTGTTCATCGCTAAGCTCTCTGCCGTTGTCGTTAGCTTCGTCTGCTTTTGTTATAGCCGCAATAATTTTTTCAATATTAAACTCGGCTTCACTGCCGTTTCGTTTGATAATTTTCATATTTTTCTCCTTTCGAATTATATTATTGGTTTCTGTTCTTAAAATCTTCTCACTATATATTGTAAAGTATATCTAGTATAGCAACTATATATTGTATGGTCAAGTGAATTTTGTCATTTTTATGTTTACAATTCAGTAATTTGTTATATGAGAATTATTAAACACATAAAATAAAAAATCCCAAGCACAAAACTTGGGATTAAAGTCAGATATTACTAATAAGATCATTCACAACAGCTGAAGCAATAATAAGTCCTGCTGTCGCTGGAACAAAAGCAGAACTTGCAGGTACAGCTTTTCCGTTTTCAAATTCTTTGATAACGCTTTTGGGCTCTTCTTTTGAATAAACCACTTTGAGCTTTCTGATTCTGTTTTTCTTACACAGATTACGCATCGCTCTAGCAAGCGGACATACACTTGTTTTGTAAATGTCACTTATCTCCAACATTTCAGGATGAAGTTTGTTGCCCGTCCCCATCGACGATATTATCGGAACACCCAACCGCTGAGCTATTTTTGCAAGCTCTAGTTTGGCCGATACAGTATCCACCGCATCCACTATATAGTCATATTGTGTAAAATCGAACTGCATCGAATTTTCAGGAAGGAAGAACGTATCCTTTGCCTCCACTTTACAATCAGGATTTATCGCCAAAATACGCTCTTTTGCAACATCTACCTTCAATCGACCCACGCTATCATGCACTGCAAGAATCTGTCTGTTAATATTTGAAACCGAAACCACATCATTATCAACTACAGTTATAGCACCAATAAAACTGCGGGCTAAAGCTTCGATTACATAGCCACCGACACCGCCTGCACCGAAAACTATAACGTGAGAGGACTTAAGCTTGTCCAAAGCTTTTTCTCCAATCAGCATTTGTGTGCGTGAATACATCTCTTTCATAAAGCACCACCCAGTTAATATATTTACAGTATATCACACAACCCTCTTTTATTCAAATAAGTGTTGAAAAAAGTACTGTTATTTAGTAAAATAAATACACAAAGTGAGGTTGCTATGGAAATATACAGAATTGCCGATTTAAACATCGGAGTTGAAAATCAATGCGATTTTACAAAAAAATATATGAAAGACTACCTGAGCGATGAAACCACGGTGGACTTCAGCGTTTTTGTAACCGAAGAAATGATAGAATACGAAAAGCAAATCAGCGTAGAAAAGGTACCGGAACATTACTACGAACTTACAGCAGTACTACGCACAATATGTTCCAAAATACTTTCAGATTACAATGGATTTTTTCTGCATTGTTCATGTCTTGAGTATGAAGGCAAGGCTGTAGTTTTCACCGCAAAAAGCGGAACAGGAAAATCCACCCACGCCCGACTGTGGCGAGAATTGCTCGGAGATAAGGTTACTATGATAAACGACGATAAACCTATCGTGCGATTTATCGACTCAGAGTTCATCATCTATGGCACACCGTGGAACGGAAAACACTCGCTGTCAAATAACATCAAAACTCCGATAAAAGCCGTGTACTATCTGCATCAGGCAAAAGAAAACAAAGTTGTTCAAAGCGACCCTCTCTCTTCTATCAGCAAGATTCTATCACAGACTATAATTCCTGACAGCAAAGATGTTATGAACAGACTCCTCGATATGATGGAAAAATTTGTGACACAGGTTCCTGTTTTCGACTTATACTGTGATATCTCAGAAAATGCAGTAAACGTAGTTTTAGATTCCTTAAAAGAAATATAAACCAACAACAAAAGCGACGGAAAAAATGCACACCGTCGCTTTTTTATTTATCGATATTCAGGAATTATCCGTATCAGCACCCTCTGTTTCAACCGATACTGACATTTCAGTATCAACTGTCACCGAACCATCATCTGATGAATTAGAAGTCGAACCAATCAGCAAGAACAATCCCCATAAAATAACAATTAACACAATCTTCAGAGATGTCTTCATATTTTTACTTCTCGCAATCAGGATGGACAATGGCAACGGAAAAATAAATATCCACCCCAGTACCCACAACCACATATTACTTTTATTTTTATTATTGTGTGTAATTACAGGTCTGGATGTAATATACGGAACAGTATGCTCAGTGTTGTTGTCAGGATTATAGCAATAAACATCATCACGATCAGCTCTTTCAGGACGCTCAATCAAGAGTCTGCTCGAGCAATATTCGCATACTACAACTTCACTATATGCATCAGCATTCAGCTTAGCTCCGCAATTTGGACATGATACATCAACTACCCTCATGTTAACCTCCTATATAAAAATCAAAGCAGCACTCAAAACGAGTGCTGCATCAATTTATTTAGTCATAAAAAGTACGCCGAGTGTATTCGGACCACAATGCGAAGAAATTGTACACGAAGCTCGTGTGATATGAACTTCGTCAAAAATGTTCTTCTCAACAAGTGCATCTTTAACACTCTGAACTAATTCCTCGTCACAACCTGCGTGAGTAACAAACGCGCGAGCTGTATCAACCTCACCGTACTTTGTGATAATATCATTCATATAGTCAATGCAGACTTTATTGAACTTACCTCTGTACTTTTTGTTAACACCCATTTTGCCGTGCTCTGAAGTTGATACCTCGATACATGGCTTAAGACCTAAAAGGTTAGCACCAAATGCCTCGATAGCTGAACATCTGCCACCTGCTGCAAGAAAATCAAGCTTGTCGATAACAAAACTTGCATGACTCTTTGGAATCATCTGCTCAACAGCCTCTTTTACTTCCTTTGCACTCATCCCCTGCTCGATAAGCTCAGCAGCTTTAATAACAATAAGACCAGAACCTGTGCTCAGGTTGCATGAATCAACAACTTCAACCCTGCCATCAAACTCAGAAGCAGCAAGCTTTGATGACTGATGTGTGACAGAAAGGCTTGAACCAAGACTGATGTGTAAAACATCATATCCATCATCAACGAATTTCTGGAAAAACTCAGTGTACTCGCCAACACTCATAGCCGCAGTACGCGGAAGCTCCTTTGTCTTATAGAAATGGTCATAAATTTCTTCAGGAGTAATAGTTTCCCAATCATCATAAGTGTTGTCACCAAGATTAACGTGGAGCGGAATATCGTGGACATTATATCTCTCGATAAGCTCCTTGTTAAGGTCACAAGTTCTATCTGCAGTCAAAACAACTTTATTACCCATATTTAAATTTCCCTTCCCTATTGTTATCATTGAATAATGATGATATACTACTATTATAATGATTATTCATTAAATTTCAATACGCGGTGAACAATTATGATTAAAAAATTTACTTTTAACAATCCAATTCCTACAGAAGCTGTTGTATCAGACATTCCTGTATCAACTGACTCACTACCATATTTTGTACATGGTGAAAACAGTTTTGAGTACAAAATGAGTAGCACAACGGCTGTTTATGGCTTAGGCGAAGCAGTAAGAGGAATCAATAAACGTGGCTGGATTTATGATGGCTACTGTTCTGATGACCCGTGTCATACAGAAGACAAACGCTCACTTTACGGAGCCCACAACTTCCTCATCATCGACGATAAATCAAACAACGGCGACCGTTTTGGTGTATTCTTTGACTATCCTGCAAAAATCACGTTTGATATCGGCTACACTGACACTGACACGCTTCTTGTGACCACAGAAAAATCTGACATAGACGTTTACATCATCGAAGGCGAAACTCTCAGAGAAATCGTGAAGAATTTCCGCACTATTATTGGTATGAGCTACATCGCACCAAAGTGGGCTTTTGGATTCATGCAGAGTCGCTGGAGTTATTTCACAAAGGATGATATTATCCGTATCGCTGATTCATACAACGAAGCTCAAATCCCACTTGATGCGATTTTTCTTGACATCGACTATATGGAGCGATACAAGGATTTTTCTATAAACAATGAGCGTTTCCCTGATTTCAACCAGTTCGTAGCATATATGAAGTCACGCGGTATCCGCCTTGTTCCTATCATTGACGCTGCTGTTAAAGTAGAAGACGGCTATGATGTTTACGAAGAAGGCAAGGAAAACGGATATTTCTGTAAAGATGAAAACGGCGATGACTATATCGTTGGTGTTTGGCCGGGTAAAACTGTTTTCCCTGACTTCCTGAATGACAACGTCGGCAGATGGTTCGGCGATAAATACAAATTCCTGACTGATATGGGAATTGAAGGTTT
>JAZSHE010000100.1:0-3036 GCA_045533085.1 Ruminococcus sp. | reverse complement strand
ATCATAAAAAGCCGCGAGCGTATGCTTTTCGGTCACACTTCTCACAATCGCGAATCCCGTTTTGTGACAGAAATTCCGTCTAATCTTTGTGAAAAAACAGGCAACGAACGTGCTTTTGCATCTGCTTATGCACAGCAGAGTGTATCAACACCGAAGCTCAACTTTGATCCATTTGCAAAGAAACCTGTGGCGAAAGCTCCAGCGTCATCAGCAAGCTACAATGTTGGAGATGTTGTTCTTCACAAAGTTTTCGGCAAGGGTATGATTACATCAGCTGAACCGATGGGTAACGATACTATGCTTGAAGTAGCGTTTGATAAGGTTGGCACAAAAACCCTTATGGCTAATTTCTGTAAAATGGAAAAGATATAACACAGATATCACAAAAAACTAAAACCTCCATAGTATGTATTGATGCGGTGCAGCGTAGTGCCGTTTTACATCAGTATAAACTATGGAGGTTAACTTATGGCAGAAATTTTTGACACCTCAAGAAGAGATGGAGGATGTATGGAGAATTCTACACCCGAACCTGTGTGCATTGACGTCCAGCGTGTATACGACAGCTGTTCGGATAAAGATTGTCTGACTGATTTACGCGTGTATTTTTCTGATTGCAATCAGGAGATTATCGACAATGCCGTGAATGTCCGAATTAAAGACACAGATGTGATCACAACTTATGTTGATATCGAGCCTGTACCATTTCATCGCGGATTTTACTCAATTGATATGACATTTTTCTTCAACGTTTGTCTTGACGTATTTATGACACCGGGAGCATCTCCACAGACTGTGACGGGAGTTTCGGTATACACAAAGAAAGCCATTCTCTACGGCAGCGAGGGAAGCGTCCGTACTTTCAGCAGCGAACTATCGTGTGAAGAGTTTGATACCCAGAAACCTATGGTACGAAATCTTCCTACAGCATCTGTTCAGGTGGCACGTCCGATTGCGTTGTCAGCAAAGCTCAAGCATAACTGTTCTGTATGTCCGGTACCATGCAAAATTCCAAGCTGTGTATGCGATTGTGTCGGAGGTCACCCGACCTGTACCGGTTCAAACAGCGTTTTTGCTACTATCGGTCTGTTCTCGATTGTACAGCTTAAGCGTAATGTGCAGATTCTGGTACCATCTTATGAGTACAGTATTCCTGAAAAATCCTGTGTAACATCGTCTGATAATCCTTGTGAAATGTTTTCGCGACTGGATTTTCCAACAAACGAATTTTTTCCACCAAACGTAACCGAGCTGACAGGTGACGAAACTTCTGCTTGCTCCTGTGGTGGTTGTGCAACTGTAGAAAACTGAAACATAAACAAAAAACGGTGACTTTTGTGTCACCGTTTTTTTCTATATATGTGGCTTGATATGCTTGTTGAAATCCCACGGGATAATGTTGTTTTTATCAACGATAAAGGCTTTGTCTGATATCAGCGCCAGCGGTTCGTCACTGTAGTGGTCAGAGTAAAATTCGTCGATTTTATCACTGTAAAGTTCTCTGAATCTTCTGACCTTTTCTTCGTAGTAACAATTTTCCCCGCTGTATTTTCCTGTGTTTTTGCAGACTTTGGATGCGATTACATTAAAGCCGATTTCTTTTCCACAAGGGTTTAGTAAGAACTCGGGAGAAGCAGAAACGATAACATCGTCATCCTGCCTTTGTTCTAGATACCACTGCTTGATTTTCTGTGTATGTGTTTTCCAGAATTCCGTAACATCCTTATCACTGTCGCAAAATTTCAGGAATTTGTACATAGTTTCTTTGAACTGTGTTTTTGTACCAATTTTAAATACATAATATTTTGTGTATGCACAAAGTAAAGAGGGGAGGAGCAACAGCGTTTTCTTGTGTTTTTTCATACAAAAAAAGTAAAAATCAACTGTTGAATCACCATCATAAATTGTTCTGTCAAAATCGTATACGTTCATAAGTCCTCACAAATATATTGTTTCCCTCCGATTATACTGTTTATTTCAACAAAATACAATATAAAATTCATATTTTGTTAATTAATATATTCACTTTTTGTGGTACAATTAACACATAAATATATAAGGGGAAATTCGGTGTTTGGATTTGTTACAGTCGACAAGGGTGAAATGCTCGTCAAAGACTTCGAAACATACAAAGCAATATACTGTAGCTTGTGCAAACAGCTAGGCAAGGAATACACCTTTTTGTCCCGTTTTATTCTCAGCTACGATTGTACCTTTTATGCTGTTATGGCACTTTCTCTTGAGAAATCGTGTTGTGCTTTTTCTCAGGGAAGATGCAAATTTAACCCGCTCAAAAAGTGCAACTATCTTAAAAACCATGAAGATGCTCTCTCAAAGGCTGCTGCGCTTAGTATTATTAGTATGTACTACAAACTTGTTGATAATATCGCCGATGGTGGCTGTTTCGAGAAACTTCTATGTCGTTTTCTGATGATGTTTTTTTCACCGTGTCATAAAAAAGCGATGAAAAAATACCCTGATATTGAGAAAGCTGTCTCAAAAATGTCGAAAGACCAGTTCAAAGCAGAACGTGACCTTAACTGCTGTATCGACAAAGCAGCTGATCCGACGGCTACCATGCTTTCCTCAGTTATGTCACAGCTTGATGACAGCGACACAAATCGCAGGGTGCTTTCTGCTATGGGTTATTTCCTTGGAAAATGGATCTATCTCATCGATGCTGCTGATGATTACGACAAAGATATGAAAAACGGTTCTTTCAACCCTTATGTCATAGCGTACGGTGATTCAAAAGCCGAGTACATTGATGATATCAATTCTTCGCTTAACCATTGTCTTAGCGAATGCCTTATATCGTACAATCTTCTCAAAGTTAACCAGCTTGACAGAATTATTGAAAACCTGTTATTCTACGGGTTACCTAAAAAACAAAAGTCAATTTTATTTAAAGATAAATCAAAATAATACGGAGTTTATTATGAATCCATATCAAGTTCTGGGCGTGTCAGAAACAGCTACTGACGCCGAAATTAAAAATGCATACAGGGAGCTCGCAAAGAAGTATCATCCTGATAA
>JAZSHE010000036.1:0-13071 GCA_045533085.1 Ruminococcus sp. | reverse complement strand
GTCAAACATTTCACTAAGCTCGCTGTACAGCTCGACAAACACAACTGCATACGCTCGTAGTTCTTTATCCACACAAGTGTTGTCAAAGTCATATAAATTAAGCTTTGACATACTTTTTTTCATACTACTGTATGTATCACTCATCGTACCACCTGCTCGATTTCAAGATTTTTCAGCACAGCGTATTCACTATTACCCACAAACACATCATTACATAACGCATCAATAAACTCGTAATTCGCAACGCCCTCACTGTGATAAATAACTTCACCAAGCTCACACAGCAACACAGGCTCACCAACTCCGAGCGAGCCGATATACTCAGTTAATCTCTCAGTGATGCAACTGCTCACCTGCTCAAAATCATATCCATCTTTTACACATAGATTGATATTAAAGCTGACATTAAGCGCAGTAGCATATAACACCTCGATATCTACGTTCAATTCTCTGTTCTCGTACAACAGCTCTTCAACTTTTGTGATATGGTCCTTGTTTACAGGAGCATTGAGTTTACCGGCTATGTACACATTTATCGTGCCGGCGCCACGTACTCTTGGTACAACTGATGCAGAGTACACACCCTCGACTGATTCCGCGAGACGCTTGTAGTACACCGAGTTTGTCCCGTTGGATATATCGCGATAACTGTACAGCACTCGCTCTCTGAGCTCTTCATCACTTTCCATATCAGCTCCACCTTTGAACGCCATCGAATTTCTCACACCCGTGACTCCTGCAGGAGGTGTCACAAGCACTGTGACAGTTTCTTTGTTAACATTATAGCTTGCTCCACCCTCAATGGCAGTAGCCGACACAGTTACTGTACCAGTATTTTTGGTCATTATCACAGTTTCATCCGTCACAAACTGACGTATAAATTCATCGCCCGTGGATACCACCGTACCTTTTTCGATAACTACATCAGTATCCGTGATAATACTGCGATAAAATGTTACCTCACCTTTTGCGCACACCGCCTGTTTGCGGGACAAACCTCGTGTCTGAGCGTGTTTATCAAGATACTGCGAACTCGCAGTAGAAAGAAACATCTGACGCTTTAAAAACTCAGTAGCAACCGAATAATTGTACAGCTCACCCGCAAGCACCTGCAGTCGTATCATAATATCGGACTCACGATTAACAGTAAAGCCCGACAATTGCTCATACTTTTCAACCATCCTGTTTAATATTTCATTATAACTGTTCATTGATACTCACCTCCGTATTAAGTATCTCTTCACCGCTTGTTATCTCAAGCTTCGCCTTGAGCATATCGTTTTCCCTATACACCTTCGTTACTCTAAGGTCGGTATATGGTATATCAACAGTAGCTTCTTTGAACAGCATACAAAGCCTGTCATTAAGCCTGTCATCATTAAAATCAATCTCCATGTGATTACAACCGAGCTGACGGTCATACACAAAGTCACCTTTTCTGACTTCGCATGCGATTCTTATACGTTGACACAACTCCTTATCACAATCAACATAGCACAGCTCTCCTGCACTCGTTGTTGCTGTATCCCTGTTTTCTATTTTCACATCCATAATCAGAACACCTTTCCGTTTATTTCAACACTGCCGTCATTTTTCAGAACAATTTTTGCTCCACCCTTTGATTTGAGCATAATCTCACCAGGTTCCAAATCACCAACAGCTTTCTGCACAACACCGATACTGACACACGAGCTGTTAAGCGGTAACACAACCGACTCCTCCTTTGATGGCGGATTATAATACACGCCATAAGGTACAACAACCTCAATATCTCTGTGCTCATAAAAAGAGTTCACACAAACGCTGTTGCTATCCGACGAGGTTATTTCTCCCTTTGAGGGTTTTCTGTCTTTGAGCGAATTTCTGGTTACATAATCAAGAAGCCACATATTATACATCCTTTCTTTTCAGAGTCACAACTGTACGATTGGTATTTTTATCAAGACTGTATCTTAGTGCGCTGACATACAGCTTGTCTTTATTTTTATACATACTGTCATTAATAACAGCATCACAGTGAAGTATGTCAAGATGTCTGCCAATGCACTCAAGCGTGACTGTGAAAGCTCGTTTTTTTGATGCTTTAATAATTTTTGATGCGTACGAAGTATAATCCGGATTCTGAACCGCATCAACATAACGCTCACGAATAATCCCACGATTTATTGCATCAGGATTTATAACACTCGAGTCATACAGCGAATCTGATCTCAATTTCAACTTCACAGCAGAAATCTCATCACAACGTCTTATATTTTCTTTTACAGAACAATACCCGATTTCGTTTGCTCCATCACCGAACACAACTACTCTACCTTCGTTTGTATATCCAAAGCACAACTCACCTTGCTCATTAACACGCACCTTACCCGAAAAAACCTTTTTCGCAAAATCAAGAACCGTTTTGTAGTTACTGTCACCCTTTGATACATCAAGCGTACCAAAATATGCACGTGCACTTTCTTCACACAAGCTCACCGAAAATGGTTTGAGATGTTTGTCACGCATCAGATTAACACTTGGGTTGCTATAACTTATCGGCATACTTTCATTATCCAACAACAGTGCCGCCATTGAACGTGCAATAATTTTTATATAATGACCATTTTGGTCCATAATCATCTGTTGCTCATCAACAACACCTGTGAACACTACGCATCCATCATCCGTAACCACAACACTCTTAAGCTCCTCACACTCGAAGTATGCAAACACAGCGCTCATATCATCGGCAGGCACGTCCTCCTCAATGTTAATCGAAAGCTTCAAAACATTATCGACAGTGATTGTCCTGTCATAAATATCAGTAAACAGAAAGTTCAGCATATTCGCACGACCTCACCCTCTTGTATACTGTTAATAAACATAATATGAGGATTGAGTTCAACAAGTGATTCGACCTCAACATTATTCTCGTATGCGATATCCCACAAAGTTGTATCTTCCGTTACTGTAATTGTTTTTTTCATCGGCAAAAGCGGATCTCTCCCTTTTGTCTGAGTAAACGAAAATTCGTATGTAAGTACCGACGGCTTATCATCAGCAACAACAGAAAGCTTGTCAAAGCACGCATACATCGGAGCAATCGACGGAAGACACAGAATTCCCGGCTCTCCTTTGTCAAAAATATCATTAAGCTTTTTGTACTGTTCCATACAATCCTCTCCGTACAGCTCGCCTATTCCCCTAACTGTGATGAGCTTGTGAGAAAAGCTCTGTACCATCTGGCGAAAATATGGCACAGAAAACTTTACAACATCTTTGCCACACACGATCTCTAACTTTTTCGGATTATGGTGCCACGTATATCCCATAAATCTCATTGGCACAGGTCTCATTCACCGCTCACCTCACTCTCCTCGCAAAACGCACGGTTATAGCGTCTTGAATCCCGTTCAAACTCGTCCGATATCGAATACAACATTGTACTGTCGAACTCAACATCCGTAAACATTATGTTTACGGATGTTGATGTACTCTTAATCTCCTTCATACAAAACCTCCGTCTTTATCAAATGTGTTGCCCTTATGTGGTACCTGTCAACAATCTCCTTGTGCGGTTTTGCATCTCTCTCTTTTTTAGTCAACGTACAGTTTTTGTACACACATTTAATATCATCAAGCTCCACGCACAAATCAAAATTACCACCCTCAAGCAGTCGCTCATCAAGGTGGGAATATGCGGTAAGCACAATTTCATAGTGAGTTGCAAGCGGCAGCTGATCAACATAAACATCGCTCAGAAACTCAGTAATAGGATAGCTATCTGATATTTCCTTTGCAGAAAAATCAATTACAAAGCACAACAATTCTCCATTAACAGAAAGCTTGATATCCTTCCCCTTGGAAATTCTCAACGTATTCACATTGCCACCTCCTCATATACACAAAACGACAAAGTCACCATAACATCACGGTATACAGTATTCGCGTCCTGATCAAATGCTATCGGCGAGATTTTAATATCCTCACACATATTAATCGTATCACACTTAGTGACTGCATCCGACAAATCACAGCACAACGACAACAATCCATCTCCGCCCTCATCTTTTGGGGCATAAACCCTGAACTTTACCGTTACCCCCTGTACACAGCCACGCATATTTTCTCCAACAGCCTGTGATATAAACTCTGTGTTTACGTCCAAATCAAGTGTTGATACCGCTATGAGATATCTGCCCAGTGGGCTTTCGTGTTCAGCACACGAAAACCCCTTTACAAACGTATAATCCTTCAGAGCATCAACCCTTTTGATTCTTCGCACGAGCTCACTTACTCTGTGTTCAATCTGTTTCATAATCATCACGCCTTTGCTCTTTGTACGGTCTGAGCACCGCCCACACATACAGCGCCTTGTTTTTGAGTTCAAAGGTTTCGCTTGTATGTACAATATACTTTTTGTTGTTACAAGAAATTATTGCATTATCTGTACGCAAAAATTCATTTTCCGCCTGACCGATATACAGGTAATATCTTCCGTCAGAAAAACCGCCGAGCTTAACAGCTTTGTCTCTATATACACTCGAACGATATCTCAATGGCTGAATGAACGCTTTTGTTTTTTCTACACTCTCACCTTTTGTGATAGTAATATCACTACCATAGCGCTCAATCATACATTGTACATCTTCGTAAAAACTCATGCGCCTACCCTCGTAAAACAAAAGCCGTCAAAATCAATAATGTCTGCAATTTCTTTTTTCTCCTGTTGCCACATTATATGAGCTTTGTCTGTAATACTTTCCGACTGAGTAATTTCGACATCTCCTGCTTTAAACTTCTGCGACGATGCCGCAAAATTGAACAGCGTATATTTGTAGTAAGCGTACACGGCGCATGCGTGTGCGATGCGCCTGTACTGAGTTTGTGTGAGAGTGTTCATATTAACTTTTGACTCAAAGTATTTTATGCAGTCAAGAATGACAAAAAACCACTTTGAAATCTCTTCTTGCTCCAGATTTGACACCAGAGCAAATCTGTCCACTACATCTTTTAAACTCAAGTGTCATCCTCCTTTAGTATGTAAGCTTTACGGATGCGTCCTTGAAAATTTTTGCGAAACCAGCGATACAGCTAACTGTTGCACGCTCAAGCTGTCTATCAATAAGCTTGTCATAATCTGTGATGATATCTGTTGCCTTTACCATTTCAAGGGCACAGTTTTTGTCCATACCAATGATAAAGTCAGAGTCTATAGCAGTAGTATGTAAAAGATTAGCACCGAGAGGAGTGACCATTTTACCGCTTGCGTGGAAGTTATTTCCCGCATTTGAATCCTTCAATTCAGAAAGCGCGAGAATCTTCTTCATCGCATCTGTCGGAGCTAAAATTGTGTTTAAGTTATATGGAGAAAGCTTAGCCCACAGCGAGATAAGATCATTGTATGAAAGCTCACCCTTTGACGAAGTCTCGATAAAATCGCAAGGGTTATTATTACCGTCACCGTCACAGATAACCTTCACAGCATCCTTGAGCTGTGCTCTTGCAATATATGCACCGATCTGCTTGAGTGTTACAGTAAACAGATCAAGTCGCTGGAATCTAAGCGCTTCGTATGAGGACACAAGCATTCTGCCACGCTTGTGAAGTTTTACGAGATTCTCGTTAGTCTTTACGACTGTCTGTGGAATATACGCACCCTCGTTAACAACAGCAAGCTCCTTGTCGCTGTCCTTAGGGTCAGAGCTGATGCTTCTGTAATCCATACCATCAATTGTAGTAACAGTAGCAACGATGTCCGACAGAATGTCAGCCTCTTCCATACCCTGCTTTACAGCACGAGCTACATACTCCGGAAAAAGCGCTGCTGAGTTTGATGTCTGGAAAAACTTTTCAACAGTACTTGAACCCTCACCTGATACTCTGATGTCAAATCTCTTTAGCTGACGTGAAAACGCATCAAGGCCCTCAAGCTCTGTACCAATATAATTCACAGAAGGGTCAAGTGCCTCAAGCACCTGAGTAAGACTCTTCCCTTTTGCCTGATACATACCCTTTTCAAGATTTAAATTTTCATATAATGCCATATTTAGAACCGTCCTTTCAATTCATACTTCGTTTAAAGAATAAAACCAACAATACCATCGCTCACGTTAACAACAAGATACTCTCTGCCTGAATCGGAGTTCTTGACCTTGTTATCGCTACCACAAGCGATGCTCTGATAACCTACAGTAAAAGTATCATCTGTCGGCATTTCGATATATCCGGTGAGCTGTACCGCAGCGTAACCGTTACGTACATTGACCGCAACTCCACAAATAGCATCATTGTCTGCACAAGCAGTCACTGTGCATGAGTCACTCATTTTAACTGGTGTACCCATTGTAACCTCATTTGAATCGGTTTCAAAAGTCACCACGTTCTCGTTATATCCAGAAAAATTGATATTCATAAATTACCTCCTGTTAAATAGTAAAATGGTTTTTATATTCATCACTTGTATGCTCTGTTGTTTTTCTGCACGAAAGCTGAGGTTTGTGCGCCTTGCACTCATCCTTAACCTTGTACACCTTACACAGCTCAACCAGCTCGCTGATGCTGAGCTTTTTTGCAATAGAGCAAAGAAGCTCAGGCTGCGCCATATCTTCTTTGATGCTCATAGCCTTGACTAGCTTTGTCTCAAGCGATTCTCTGTACGCTTTTCCGTACTGCGCCTGAGTCTGAAGCTCCTTAATATAACTGTGAAGCTTTTCGCACTGAGCCTTTTCAAGACTTAAAACATCGCATTTTTCAATCGCTCTGAGTATATCGTTCATATTGAATCTCTCCTTTTTATCCTTGTAGCTCTTTACAACACCTGCATATTTCTGTGCAGGCACCGCAACAAAGCTGAATTCATAAGCGTCAAACACATCGATCATCTCTCCGTAACACAACTGGCCATTGTACTTATGTCCCTTGGTGTGATTACACAAAGTTGAGTGCACATCGTTTGAACAAATAGAACACACTGTACTTTTCACAGCGCATCCAACGCTCACTTCCTTCACTATGCCGCTGTCAATCGACATGATAAGATCAGCGGTAGATTCCATTTTCGGGATATACGCTTTCGCTTTGAGTCTGAAGTAATCGTCACCTGTGATTGTTTTTCTCTCACTCACCGACTCTACCTCACAGTAAAATATTCTTGCCGTCTGATTTTTTGCACTCATATTATGGTCAAAAATTCCTGTTTTACCGACAAAAAGCTTCTGTAACTCAAACAGCGATTCCACCGTAAAGCGTTCATAATCCCTGTCAATATCGTTGTCACACAACACAACCGAGAACACGTACACTTCATCATTTTTAAGCTGACGTCTTGTGTACTGATTAATAAGCGCCATATCCTCATCACTTACCGAAACATCAGTATTTTTCAGTACTAAACCTGTCTTCATCCATTCACCTCCGAAAAGCTACTCTCAATCTGCATAGCCTGAGCATTGTGAAGTCTTGCTGTTGCAAGCTCTGTTTCATCAAGCAGACTGATATTGCTCCAATTAATTTCAAAGTTGTCAGAAAAGCCGTTAATTATGAGATAATACCTACAGATTTTTCTGATAACAGAGTTGAGTATCGTTCTGTAATACTCAATCTCTGACGTCAGAATATCCGCCTGCACTGCACTCATACGCTCTGTCGAAGACCATGAAAGTCCAAGCAGAAACGGTGGTATTGAAAGCTTTGACACAATTTGCTCCAGCAGATGCTTGATTTCAATATCACACTCAAGCACCTGATTGTCAGCGCCAATAACCTTTACAGACACATCACCAACTGACACAAAATCGCACACCTGAGATTTATCTCTCATCGCCTTGCTCCATTGTGTAGCAATCTGATCAACAGCTTTTTTAGCATTCACCGTAGCACCATCCTTCGGATTATATGTCACAGCAAATCTGACATTACCCACACGTTCAAAGTTAACACCGATTGTATTAAAAATCTTAAGCAATACCGAGCTTACAAACGGAAGTCCCTTCAGTACTGACGTACCATTTGCACTGCCGCACTCAGGGTTTAAAAGGCTGACACACAAAAGCTCCTCACGGCTCACTTTTTCATAAAAGCCGTTATCGTTTTTGCTCATAACTTCTATCCCCAGTCCATCATCTTTCAGACAAAGTTTCACATCATTAAGTGATGCGTTGTACAGTGCAGCTATATCGCTGTCATCTGTAGTGAACACAATTTCGCCCACTGCAGTTCCATAAGTCAAAAGCTGGTCAAAATAAGTGTAAACAAACTGATGCAAGCCGTTTGAACAGCAGTTGACACTAACATTTTCGATAAAATGCTTCAGCTTATCAGTAGCTATTTTGGAGTCACATTCAACTGTGAATGTTCCCAGCAACCTGACAAGCTTTGATAAAGCGGCATCAATAACAGGCACCGCTTCTCTGAGCATAGAGTACAGCTCATACTGCTTTTGAGCATACGGACTATATGACTCAATACTCAAAAACGGATGTGTATTTTTATGTGACAGAGAGGTCTGAACGGTTGAACAATCACTTGATTTGTTTTTTGCAGAAAATAATTTCAATCTGTTACCTCCTGTTAAAACTAATATCTTTTTGCAGCAACAACACAAAGGTCGTCGCTGTTGTTATTTAAAATAGTTGTGACAAAATATCTTATGTCATCCATTGCGTGGTCATTTTCTTTGATAACAGTATCATTGAGCGCATTTTCGCTCCAGCGGTAAAGCGAAAACTCCCGCACACTGTCTTTACAGTTGTTGCAGATTTTTATACGACCTTCTTTTAGCGCAGAGCTTACTTCACGGATGCCGTCAATCACGCTGTTTTTAGCAGGCACTACAGAAAATCTACCATGCCTTTTGATAACCTCAATAAAGCTTTTCGCTGACGGGTCTACCGTTATTTTGCTGACGTTTCTGCCACTAACGAGTTCACACAGCGCTTTGTAATGTTCTTCATCTGTACGCTGACTGCCCTCTTTTTTAGAATCGAAGTAATACTCATTGATCCTGTACCACACATCATTTTTTCTACCCCACAACCCAAAAGAAGCTGGATTCACCGTACCGTAATCACACGAAACAGCATAATCACAAAATTCTCCCTCAGGTACGTTCGGGAAACTTTCGGCATTATCCATAAACGGATACACCGCACCGCTGACACACACCCACTCACCTTTTACAAATCTGCGATAAAACGCACCCGAATACAGTTTTTCGTAGCGCTTTATCATCTTTTTTGACAGCGAAGGGTTATCATCCATAACGAAATGAATATACAAAGCATTCTTTTCCTTACACTTTTTAATCCACTCGTTATAGAACCAGTGGGAAGGATGTTCGGGGTTGCAGTTAAACCAGAAAGTTGAACCTGCTTTTGAGCATCGTGCCAACGCCTGCTCGACAAATGAGCGTGGCATGAGTGCGACCTCGTCAAGCAAAATCCCGCCAAGCGTCATACCCTGGATAAGCGACGCCGATCCTTCGTCCTTACCCGAAAACAGGTAAAAGCGGTTAACCCTGCCTTTGTATGACAGCGTGACAAGGTTTTCAGAAAGCTTTTGTTCAACAACAAAACCAAGCTCTTTAAGCGATGATAAAAGCCCATTCACAAGATTGCGCTTGAGTGACTTTATAGTTTTTCCGCACATTGCGAAATTCTCGTTATCAAATCTTGAAAAAGCCCACAGTACAAATGATAACGACATACAGAAAGTTTTGCCTGACCTAACTGCCCCATCGCAGATCAGAGCATCACAATTTCTATATTTCGAGTCATCACACCACCATGTGAGAGCAAGCATCTGTTTTCTGGAAAACGGCTTATACTCCACACTCATCACCGTCCAAATCTACACTCAGATTTTTTGCCCCCAGACTCAACGCGCCAACTAGACCCATATCCGAGCCGTCGTTGTTATCGCTATCTGAACACAGCTTTTCAAGCACCTTGATTTTGTCAAAAAACTTGATTTCTAACGCACCGTCACGCGGTTTTCTGATTTCCGAGACCATGAAAAGGTTCATATTTTCAAGTTGTTCTCTGCTGGGATTCTCACTAAACACCAGACTCACGGCGTCTGCTACCGATGAAAATGCAAGTTTTACAAACCCTGCACCAGCCAAACTTGAGTACAGCTCTTTTTGTAAACTCAGCTTGTCCTTGATACAAGAAACAACATCTTCTCTTTGTAACAGTTTCTGACCATTTATCAGCGGGTCTTTTTTATACCCTGCTTTTTTTGCCGATTCTTCTATGTCCAGAGAATTAACAAAGTAAAAGCAAAACAACTTTTCTTTGCTTTTCAGCCCCTTCCTATTTTTATGTTTCTTATCCATAAAAACCTCCTTCCACTTAATACTAAAAAAACGGAAAAATTGCATAGTTGTATGCAATTTTTTGAAAACTTTTTTAAAATTTTTAATTTTTCCTGATTTTTGGTAATACTACACTTAAGCGCCGAGTGTTCGAACCTTATAGACTATTAATTCAAATCACTCAAATATAGCTTGAGGACTGATACTATGTTTACACAAAAATTCACAACCGAATTTTCTCACAACCGTACGTTGTTAAAAAACGCACTGCGCAGCGATTATTGTTTTGACATCATCGAGCGTGCCATCACTTTAAACGGCAAAGATGCTGTAATGTTCTACATCGACGGCTTTGTCAAAGATGACACTATGGAACATATCATGGAGTTTTTCTACACGAATACAAACGATGATATAGCAAAGGATGCCCGCACTTTTGCATCCTACTGTGTGCCATACGTAGAAGTTGATGTACTGTCTAACCTTAACGATGTAGTAAAAAATGTTCTGTCTGGTATTTCATGCGTTATGATTGACGGCTTTGAACAATGCGTAATGCTAGATATGCGAACATACCCTCAGCGTGCAACATCAGAGCCACAGGATGACAAAGTGTTGCGAGGAAGCAAAGACGGCTTTGTCGAAACACTTATCTTCAACTGTGCACTCATACGCCGTAGAATTCGCGACTCACGCTTTACAACAACGGTGCTGTCAGCAGGAAGCTCGTCCCAGACCGACATCGTTGTGTGCTACATGGACAACAAAGTTGACAAAACTTTGCTCAACACCATAATAAAAAAAATAAAGAACCTCGACATCGAATCTCTGTCGATGAATCAACAGAGTCTTATCGAAGCTCTTTATCCTCACAAATGGTACAACCCTTTTCCAAAAGTAAAATACACCGAGCGACCTGATGTTGCCGCCGCAGTGTGTTTAAAGGGCAGTATTATAATTCTGGTAGACAACTCACCATCAGCTCTTCTTTTGCCGACTTCAATTTTTGAGGTTCTCGAAGAAGCTGATGACTACTATTTTCCTCCGATTACAGGAACATACATCCGCATAGCGCGATACTTAATCACATTTGTATCTGTACTACTGACACCACTATGGTTACTAGCTGTGCAAAATCCAACCCAAGTGCCCGAATTTTTTCGCTTTGTCATACCCGACCAAAGTACGATCAACATTCCGATTTTTCTCCAGCTGATACTCATTGAAATCGGAATTGACGGTCTGAGACTCGCCGCTCTCAATACTCCTGACAGCTTGTCTGCATCGTTGTCAATTATCGGTGCAATTGCATTTTCAGAGTTTGCAATCAATACTGGGTGGTTCTCAATGGAAGTGATTCTGTATATGGCATTTGTCACAATTGCCACTTACTCACAGCCATCATACGAACTTGGCTACAGCCTGAAGTTTATGCGCGTGATACTGCTTGTGCTGACAAGAATATTCAATCTGTGGGGATTTATTGCAGGCATCATCCTGAACATCGTGCTATTATTCACAAACAAAACTCTGTCAGGAAAAAGCTATATGTATCCGCTCTTCCCTCTGAATCCAAAAGAACTGTTAGCAAAACTCACACGAATCCGCACCACAGCAAAGAAAAACTGAATCCCCGTTTTACTGATTCACATCAACCATCGCACCATCATAACAGCCACCACGGCTGCTACAAAATCCGCCACAAGCGCCGCCCAAAGCGTGTGGCGGATTTTCTTTATCCCAACTGCAGAATAATATACTGTAATTGCATAAAAAGTTGTTTCAGTAGAACCAGCAATTACAGAAGCACATCTTCCGACAAAACTGTCGGGACCATAGTCTTTCAGTACCTGATTGAGTAACGCTGTTGAACCACCACCCGACACAGGACGCAATAAAGACATCGGCAACAATTCCACAGGAAACAAAACCATATCACAAACTGGCTCAAGCCACGTACACAACATTGTAAGTGCACCAGATGCTTTCAGCATACTCACAGACACAATCAACCCTATCAATGTCGGAGCGATATTATACAATGTTTTTATTCCATCCAACGCACCTTTTTTAAACACGTCAAACACAGCAACTTTTTTTATCAAACCATACACAAGAATCAGTGCAACAGCGCACGGCATCACAAGCTCCATCTTTTTCTCCCGCATCTGCACAAAGTTTTAGACACAAACAATCCCGCCAAGAGTGCAACCACCGAACTTATCCACACACAAAAAATTATATCAAAGGGCGATTTCGACCCTAAAGCGCCGCGCATCGCTGCTACGGTAGTGGGCAAAAGCTGTATTGATGCTGTGTTGAGTACAACGAAATTTATCATATCGTCTGATGCTACCACACTGTTACTGTTACCTTTGAGTTCTTTCATAGCTGAAAGTCCCAACGGAGTAGCTGCGTTTGAAAGTCCCAGTAAATTCGCACTGACATTCATACATATATAATCGAAAGCTTTTGAGTCTCTATCGATATTCGGAAACAACGACAAAAGCAGCGGACTTAACACCCGACTCAGTTTTTTATTCAATCCACTCTCCTTTGCTACTTCCATCACCCCCGAAAACAGACACAGTACACCACTCATCGTTACAATAAGACTAACAGCATCGGCGCATCCATCAATCATCGACTGAGAAACCTCCGTGCCAACATCTAAAAATACAGATATTAAGACACTCACCACTATCATAAAAACAAATATATAAGAAAGCATTTTTACCACCTTTTACTAAATCTATCAAATTTTATCTAATTTT
>JAZSHE010000039.1:0-6640 GCA_045533085.1 Ruminococcus sp. | reverse complement strand
CCCTCTCTATCAGGGTCAGTTGCGAGATAAACATTTTCACTTTTATTTGAAAGTTCAACAAGCTCTTCAACAAGCTTTTCTTTACCTTTTATAATTTCATATCTTGGAGCAAAACCGTTGTTAATATCAACGCTGAGTCTGGCAGACGGAAGATCTCTGACATGGCCCATAGATGCAACAACATCATAATCTTTGCCAAGATATTTTTTGATAGTCTTTGCTTTAGCAGGAGACTCCACGATTACAAGATTAGACATTTTAGTCCTCCTAAAAAATCAAGCTAATTTATATAATCTGCCTTGATGGCAAGAAATAAGTGCAAGAAGTTCAAGCTCTGTCAGCGACTGAAGCACCTTGCTGACAGGCAACTGTGTTATTTCCACAATACGATCCACATGTATCGGCTCGTTACCAATAGCGTCGTACACACGTTTAACTGTTTCAGACAAATCTATATCAGTCTTGTGTAAAACAGGTTCTTTGTTAAGCGAAGAATTGTTCTGACCAGAATGTTTATTCTGAGTTTCATCGTTATCTTCACATACTATATTAAAATTAGGGAACGCTTCAATCACATCAAGGTATGATGTAACAGGCGTTGCACCATCTTTTATCATCTTATTAGTACCGGTAGAGTATCTTGAGTTGATGTTACCCATAACAGCGAAAACCTCTCTGCCCTGCTCCAACGCATGGTTAACAGTAATCAGAGAGCCACTTTTTTCATCGGCTTCAACAACAATTACTCCATCGCTCAACCCTGAGATAATCCTGTTTCTGACAGGAAAATTAGATGGATAAGACTGAGACGACGGCGGATATTCAGATATGACAGCTCCACTTGATGATATGTTTTTACGCAGAGCGGCGTTAGACATAAGATACCTGTGATCAATACCACACCCAAGCACACACACTGTGATACCACCAGCTTCAAGCGTACCGACGTGAGATGCGCTGTCGATACCCAAAGCACCACCACTAACTATAATAACTCCAAGCTTTGACAGACTGGCTGATAAAGTATGAGATGCCATAACTCCATACTGAGTAGCGTTTCTTGTTCCTACCATAGCTATACTGAGTCTGTTGTTAAGATCAGGCATCTTGCCCCATACATACAGAACACACGGAGGAGAATCGATTTCGCGCAATTTCTGAGGATATGACGGGTCATCGATACAAATTATATCGTGTCCCAAAGATTTACATTTAGCGATAATATCCTCAGCTTTTGACAGCCTGGTGTTTTCCATCAGATTTATATCCTTTGGGGTAAACAAACCACAAAGACGCCACTCATAAACACCGCTGTTGTAAAAATCAGCGATGCTATCGTATGTTTCAAATATACGTTTATGCTTAGGGTTATTGAATCCGGTCGCAAGCGTGAGCCAAATCCAATATTTAGCGGTAGTTGTCATTTAACCATTTCCCACATTATTATACTTGCAGCAACAGCTGCGTTAAGTGATTCTGCGTTATTGTGCATCGGAATATACAATTTGCTCGAGCACTTGTCGATAACAGGTTTAGAAATACCGTTGCCTTCATTACCGATAACAGAAAGCGATGGTGAAGTAAACTTAACCTCGTTAATTGTAACAGCAGTATCATCAAGCACACAGGCATAAGAAGTACCGTATTTGTTGAATTCTTCAATAAACATAGGTAAATCTGATGTTATGTAAAATGGTACTCTGAACACAGCACCCATACTGCCTCTGACGACTTTTGGAGAAAAAACATCACAGCAACTCGAGGACAAAACCACCCCACTGACACCTAGCGCATCAGCAGATCTGAGTATTGTCCCAAGGTTAGATGGATCTTGAATACTGTCAAGAGCCAATAATATTCCATTCTTTCTAATTGTATCAAAGCAAAACTGTTTGTCAAGAGTTTTTATAACACACAACACTCCCTGTGGTGTTTTTGTGTCAGAGATAGCACAAAATATACGATCATCAACACAAATGGTTGTATGAGCCTTGACACTGAGTTTTTTTACTATATCAGAATACTTTTCAAAAGCTGAAACTGAGCAAACAAGAAAATCGATGTGTGCATTGTTCTTCAAGGCTTCTTCACAAAGTCTGACACCTTCGGTTACAAATCGACTTTCTTCTCTCCTGAACTTCACGTTGTTTACGAGTTTGCTGATATATTTGACAGTTTTGTTTTCCTTACTTTTTATTACTTCCATAAACAATACCTATAATAAGCAAAAGCGTTTGGGGGTAAACCCCAAACGCAATTATAGCTTTTTTATGCTTTTGTAGCCTTCTCAACGAGAGCAGCAAATGCCTGTGGATCAGCGATAGCGATCTCTGAGAGCATCTTACGGTTGAGAGCGATGTCAGCCTTCTTGAGGCCGTTCATAAATGTTGAGTAGTTTGTGCCGTTAGCTTTGCAAGCAGCAGAAATACGTGTGATCCAGAGTCTTCTGAAATCTCTCTTCTTCTGCTTACGGCCAATGTATGCATAGTTGCCAGACTTCATTACAGCCTGTTTAGCCATCTTAAAGTGCTTACTCTTAGCACCAAAATAACCTTTAGCAAGTTTTAATGTCTTTTTTCTTCTTTTGCGAGTCATCATCGCGCCTTTAATACGTGCCATTATATGTTACCTCCGAATTTTAGAATGAATAAGCGATTATTTGTAAGGGATTAAGCGCTTAACCTGTGCTACATTTGTCTTATCTGTAACAGCATTCTGTCTTAAGCCTCTCTTACGCTTAGTTGTCTTTTTGTTCAGAATGTGTCTCTTGTTAGCGTGAGCACGGATAACTTTACCGTTCTTTGTGAGTTTGAAACGCTTCTTAGCGCCGCTGTGTGTTTTAATTTTAGGCATTGTAGTGTCCTCCTTTAATTACTTACCTGACTTTGGTGCAAGGAACATGAGCATCTGACGGCCCTCAAGCTTAGCAGGTTTTTCAATGTTAGCAACTTCCTGACAAGCCTCAGCAAATCTCTGCATAATATCGTAACCGTATTCTGCATGACCCATTTCTCTTCCTCTGAATCTGATAGAAACCTTAACTTTGTCGCCGTGAGCAAAAAACTTAAGAGCGTTACGAAGTTTAGTGTTAAAATCATGAGTGTCGATGTTGAGTGAAAGTTTGATTTCCTTTACATCAACAACGTGCTGATTTTTTCTAGCTTCTTTTTCTCTTTTCGCTTGTTCAAAGCGATACTTACCGTAGTCCATAATCTTACAGACAGGTGGTGTAGCCTGTGGTGCAATCTTAACAAGGTCAAGATTTTTCTCGATAGCGATATCGAGAGCCTGTGAAGCGCTCATGATACCGAGCTGAGCACCATCATCACCGATAATACGTAATTCTTTGTCGCGAATTTCTTCATTGATCTGAAGTTCCTTTGTGCTAATGTTAAAGCACCTCCAAAGTTATTATAAAATAATAAATGCGAACAGAAAACGCTTCTGTCCGCATGGCAATACAAATCAACCACAACCAAAGTTGTGAGACGTATTGACCCGTGCAGACGACACCCCACAGGTGAAAGCATTTCTGCTTTGCTTTATTGTTCCTATGTATTATATATTCTTTTATTTTGTTTGTCAAGAATTATTTTTAATATTTTTGTGTTATTATATATAAAAATGAAATTTAGGAGTTTTTATATTGAAAACATTATACACATACGAAGATTGTATCAGATACAACTATAAAACTCAACTTAAAAAAGATTCAAACAAAGCCGGACTTATTTTGCTATTATTCTTCGGAGTACTGACTGTACTGTCGGTAGCAACCATGTATTTACCATTAATAATCGGTTTATTCAATGGTGCTGATCTAACGGATGCCTCAAGTATGGATTACGTATCTGACTCAACTTTTACATTTCTGATGAGTGGACTTGTATCCTTGCTTACATTTTTTGTAGTATCTTTAGTATACAGCTTGATAACTAAGGCTGATTTAGGAAAAACATATCCAGTCGGAAAACTCGGATTCAAATTAACATATCACCTTTGTGCTGTCGGCTTTGCGATATGTATGATCGCGAACTATGTTTCAGATATTCTATTATCATTATTTGATATGGTTGGTATTAAAGCTATAACCGACACTGAATACATCTGTGAAAACGCCCTCGATATTGCACTATTCTATGCTACTGTTGCTGTTTTACCAGCATTAATCGAGGAGTTTGCTTTCCGTGGTGTAATCCTCAATTTACTTAGAAAATACTCTGACGGACTTGCTGTACTGATTTCAGGTGTTACTTTCGGCTTAATGCATGGTAACTTTGCACAGATTCCATTTGCACTGGTTGTGGGACTTGTTCTGGGATATATTATGGTAAAAACAAACTCACTCATTCCGGGCATAATCATACATTTCTTAAACAACGCACTTAGTGTTACATTCACATTACTCAGTACTAATACCGATTTAACAGACAATACTATAAACATTATATATGCCGCAGTCCTGATCATCATTAGTATAGCAGGCATCACAAGCCTTTCAACGCTGATAAACAAGCACAACGGTTTCTTCAAACTTCAGGGTGCTGACGATACTATCATTTTTAAAGACAAGGTAAAAACTGTATGCTCAAGCCCTACTGTAATCTCTTTTGCAGTAATATCTATTTTCGAAGCATTGTTGATGATTGTTCTTGCTGAGGTTTCTATATGAAAACAAAGTTTATGACAGAAGCTATAAAGCTAGCCAAAATCTCAGCTGATGAAGGCGAAGTACCTGTAGGCGCCGTTATTGTCAAAGACGGCGAAATTATAGCAAGCGGAAGAAATCGACGCGAAAAATCCAAAAACGCTCTATCGCACGCTGAAATAGAAGCTATAAACAACGCATGTACAGAACTTGATGGCTGGAGGTTGTGGGAATGCGATATATACGTAACATTGGAGCCGTGCCCTATGTGTAGCGGAGCTATTGTAAACGCAAGAATACCTAATGTATATTTTGGTGCGTATGATAAAAATTTCGGATGTTGCGGTTCAACACTTAACATTCTTGAATTGTCAAACTCCTTCAGACCAAACTACGAGGGTGGAATTCTGGAAGAAGAATGCAGTAAATTGTTAACAGATTTTTTCAAAAATTTAAGACAGAACAAAAAATAAGCTCTTTCCAAAACAAAGGAAAGAGCTTATTTTTTTGTCGCATCAGTTGATATTCAAAACCTCTTGCGCAGCAAGCATAATACCTATCTTTGAGCTATTGAAGTTAAGTCCGCCCTGCATCCACACAGCATAAGGCTCTCGTAGCGGTGCATCAGCTGAAAGTTCAATAGATGAACCCAGAGTAAAGGCACCAGCCGCCATAATAACCTGAGAATCATAACCAGGCATATCAGAAGGATATGGGGTTACAAAGCTATCAACAGGTGAACCCTTTTGGATGCCTTTACAAAAAGCAATAAGATTTTCGCTGTTATGAAGCTTTACAACTTCAATAACATCTCCTCTGTCTTCATTGTATCGAGGAGAAACATCGTAACCAAGAAGCTCAAACAGAGCAGCTGTAAACACAGCTGTTTTAAGTGCCTCTCCTGTAACCTGAGGAGCGTGAAACGCACCCATGAACATCTCTCTTAAAACAGATAAAGTGCAGCCGATTTCTTTACCTGTACCAGGTGTTGTCAATCTGTATGAACACATTTCGACAAGGTCTGCTCTACCTGCTATATAGCCACCGGTCGGTGCAATACCACCACCAGGGTTTTTAATAAGAGAACCTGCCATAATATCAACACCATTTGACAAAGGCTCGTCACACTCAACAAATTCGCCATAACAGTTATCAAGCATAATAATAGAATCTTTTGATACCTCTCTGACAACATCACATATCGCTTTTATATCCTTGCACAGCAATGAATCGCGGACACTATATCCACGCGAACGCTGAATATATATCATTTTGGGATTTTTCTTGGCCGCTACTCTGATTGCATCAAAGTCAACTGTACCATCGTCTTTTAACGCGACCTCACTGTATTTAACACCGAAATCCTTAAGCGAACCGCTATAATCAGAGTTAATACCTATTGTACCCTGAATAGTATCATAAGGAGTTCCCGTAACACAGACCATCTCGTCACCAGGTCTCAACATTCCAAACAAAGCGACAGCCAATGTATGAGTGCCGCTAACAAAATTATGTCTTACAAGCGCGTCTTCAGCATCAAACACATAAGCATAAACCTTGTCGAGTATATCACGGCCTCTATCATCATAACCATATCCAGTTGAACCCGCAAAATGGCTCTCTGACACACCAGCAAGCTGAAATGCTTTCAACATTTTCTGCTGATTGTACTCCTGGATTTTTTCTATTTTGCTAAAGCTTTCTTTGCACATATCAAGTGCCTGCTGTGATAACTCCATCAATCTATCATCAAAATTATACAAATTATTCAAACTTATCCTCCAAAAGTGTATTTAACCCATTGTCCTGTCAAAAGAAATCCAAGACTTTCATAAAACGCAGTGTTACGTTTTATCGTAGTATATATGTAAACAGCCTTGTCAGATACATATTTATCAGCAAGGGTTCTCACTATACAACCGGAATATCCGTGCTTTCTGTGCAGTGGATGCGTAGCAACCGCTCCAAGTATTACAGAAAAATCTGTAAAAG
>JAZSHE010000265.1:0-1729 GCA_045533085.1 Ruminococcus sp. | reverse complement strand
TCACCAGGCTCCTCACCAGCTTCACCATATCTTCCCCAAACCATCTCGTCAGGGTCGATAACAAAAATCATATAATCAAAGCTGTCAAGTCCCATAGGATAATTATAAGACTCGCCCGGATCATAGTACTCGCAGGCAATATTAAACGTTTCATGTGCGTAAAGCCACAGATTTCCCGCATCACCGTTCTTATAATCAACGCCGTTGTTCCACTTGATGGCTGTGACAAAGTCAGGCACATCAGCGTAGTAAACGCCGTCGCTGTCACCTTTCATCGCAACATATCCCAAATCATTTTCAGGATCGAGTCTGTCTGTGTTCTCCCAGAAAATATGTGTTACAGATGAAAATTCGTTTTCCCATGATGGCACATAACTTCCCATATCATAGATTTCACCTGTCTTTGATGTTTCGCCATTTGTGCCATCTGGTCTGAGAAAATAGTAGCGCCTTGTGGTAAAATCATCACCCGAATGCTCTTTGTACTGGCTGACAGCAGTGTGTACATTTATCTTACCATTACTTTCAGGAATTGTTGAGTAATCCGGATTCCAGTCAGCTATTGTCTCTGCATCAGCAAGAGCACCTGCAACTTCAGCAATTGTGAGACCAAGAGCAGTAGCGATATCATCAATTATCTGCTGGTCTGTCTTACCTGAGTATGTTCTTACGTTCTCAATCTTGTCTATATCCTGAACAAATGACGCAAACATCTCGTAAGCTGTTGTAACTTTAGGGATGCAAGTACCAACTACATTACCAATAGATGTAATGCACATTTCAGGGCCGTAAACAGTAGGATCCAAATCTTTGAAAAAGCCTGCCTGAGCTTTCTTCTGGCTGTCAGTCGGAGCCTCAAAATCAAAATCCTCAGCGTATGCAGTAGCACCAATAACAGTTGAATCAAACAACAGATTGTAAGTCTGCACACCCGTATCGTTAGAAAAAATAACACAGTACTGAACGCCATCTTCGAGCACTATGCCCTTAGAATCAAGGTCGTATGTCCAGACACCATCCAGGTCGATATCAGTGCAAGTTTCTTTCTTTGACTGCCAAGGAAAAAAAGCATCCTCACCATATACCCAGATATGGCAGTAAACTTTATTGAAATCTGTCCATTGTGATAAGTTAGTATCAAAATGCAGTACATTCGCACTCTCTGTAGCTGTTGTCGTAATACACACACAAGAAGCGAGCATCATCAGCACAAGTACGATAGAAATCAGTTTTTTCATAACTTTACCTCCTGATAAAAACGTAGATAACAAATCAGAAAAGTCTGTATATCTTCGCAAATAAAGAATATTTACATTAAAATTATAAGCTTTTTACATACTTACTACAATATGTCAGTATGTAGAAATACAGCCTGCATTTTAGTACATATTGCCTGATAAAATAGAGAGCGATAACATAGACGTTTATGTTTCGTGTGCAGAAACATACAGCATTTATCAACATTCCACACACTCTCGCTGTGTTTTGTTTACTTGTGTAAACCGCAACACGTCGGGTTCGTATTCGACTTTTGAGGGCTACGGTGCTCGGCGCACACCATATCACGCTTCGTTCGCTCTCGCATCTCTTTAAAATCTCTACTGTTCCTCTATCCCTTGATAAAATCAAGAAAGACATTATATTCTTGATTTTTTATCTCGGGATTTCGATCACATTGAGATTTTAAAGGCTCGAGCGCTCGGCGCTTAAAACAAAAAGGGCGGTCAGA
>JAZSHE010000177.1:0-4560 GCA_045533085.1 Ruminococcus sp. | reverse complement strand
GACTGTATTAAACCGCTTTGACACCTATCCTGTCAGAGTCGAACTTCTCTCACGTTTCCGCACGAAAAAGGAACAGGAAGCTATTCTCAAAAAGCTGAAACGCGGTGAAATCGATATGATTATCGGTACCCACCGACTTGTACAGAAAGATGTTGAGTTCCGCGATCTCGGTCTGGTTATCATCGACGAAGAACAGCGTTTTGGTGTTGCTCACAAAGAGAGATTCAAAGAAATCTGTAAAAACGTCGATGTTCTCACTCTGTCAGCTACACCGATTCCACGCACGCTGAATATGGCGATGAGCGGAATACGCGATATGTCTGTGCTCGAAGAAGCTCCAATGGACAGAAAGCCTGTCCAGACCTACGTTTTAGAGCATAACGATGATGTAGTGTTCGAAGCAATAAGACGTGAGCTCCGACGCGGAGGTCAGGTATTCTATCTGCACAACAACACAAGTACTATTGCCGAAAAAGCCAACAGAATAGCTCAGCAGATTCCACAAGCAAATGTCGCTGTTGGTCACGGAAAAATGGGCGAAGCTGAACTGTCAAAAGTGTGGAAAAAAATGCTTGAACACGAAGTCAACGTCCTTGTATGTACAACTATCATCGAAACAGGTGTTGACCTGCCCAACGCAAACACGCTGATTATCGAAAAAGCTGATCACTTCGGACTTTCACAGCTCCACCAGATACGTGGCAGAGTCGGACGTTCATCCAAAAGAGCGTACGCATACTTCACTTACGAAGGCTCAAAATCACTTTCAGAAATGTCACGAAAACGACTTCAGGCCATCCGTGAATTCACCGAGTTTGGCTCAGGATTCAAAATCGCTATGCGCGACCTCGAGCTTCGAGGAGCAGGAAATATTCTCGGCGCAAGACAGCACGGCCACATGGAAGATGTCGGATACGATATGTACCTCAAACTATTAAGCGATGCTGTTCTCGAAGAAAAAGGTGAAAAGCCTGAGGATACTATGGAAAAAGACTGTCTCATCGATATCTCGATGCAAGCACACATCCCTGAAGAATATATTGACAGTCTGAGCCTTCGACTTGATGCATACAGACGTATCGCCGACATCAGAACAAAGGATGATGCGATGGATGTTATCGACGAACTTTTAGACCGCTACGGCGATCTGCCGAAGTCCGTTATGGGTCTCATCGATATTGCGCTTATCCGTAACAAAGCAATCGATATGGGTGTATACGAAATCAAACAAAACGAAAACAGCATCCTGATGTACATTGAATCAGTGAAAAGTGAAAAGGTCAGCATCCTTGTATCAAAGCTCAGAGGTCAGGCAATCCTTGTACCGGCCGGCAAACCTCACATCGCTGTCAGATACCAAACAAAAATCGACCCTATTAATGCTTTAAAAGAAATTTTCAGTTGATTTGTGTGTTTTTTGCTCAAAAAAATATGAGCAAATTGTGAAGAAATGCTTTTTTTTACACATATTATAGACAAATCAGACTTTTTTATGTATAATAATTTGGTACGTTTTTTAATAATTAAAAAGGACGGTAAAAACAATGAAAAACTTCACAAAACTTCTCGCGGTAATTCTGTGCATGGTTATCGCACTTTCAACTTCAGCATGCTCACTCAAGCCTGAATATTCATATAAGACTGATGACACTGAGCTTGCAATCGGCGTTTACATCTACGCTCTGTATTCAGCTTACTCACAGGCTGAGTCTTTTGCTCAGCAGACTGAGGGTTATGACTCAGAGACACAGACATACGACGGCGAAGATTCTTTCCTCAAAGTCCAGATCACTGACGACGATGGCGTTACAGCTACTGCCGACGAGTGGATTACAACACAAGCTGACAAAACTGTAAGAAACTTACTCGCAATCGAGCACGAGTACAATCGTCTTGGCGCTACAATGGACGAAGCAACAACTCAGGGTTACAAAGATTCTGCTAAAGAGTACTGGGAGTACGGTCCATACTATGCAATGTATGGCGAGCAGTACATCAACCCATACAAGGACATCTTTGAGCCTCTCGGAGTTTCATACGAGTCATTCGAGTATTTCTATGTAACATCTGCTAAGCAGGAAATCGTTTTCGACCTTCTCTACGCTGATGGTGGCGAAAAGGGTGTAAATGACGAAGAACTCACAAAGTACTTCACAGAAAACTACACAAGCTACGCTTTCTTCAACACAAATATGTACGAAACAAAGGAAGCTACATCTGACGAAGGTCAGGCAGTTTCAGAAAACGTAAAGATGTCTGACGATGCTGTAAAGAAGATTGAAAAAGACTTCAAATCTTATGCAGACTCACTCAACAACGGCTCAAAGTACGATGACGTTGTTAAGAAGTATATGAAGGACTACGAAATCGAAGACGACCCAACATCTAAGAGTGTTGAAATCCTTGAGGATTCTGCAATTGGCGATGAGCTCAAGACAGCTCTCAAGGATCTCGATGAAGGCAAAGCTACTTACACAGCTGTTGGTGAGGAAAACACTCGCGTTATGTACCTCCTCTACAAGAAGGCTATCGCTGATGAAATCGACGCATACATCAAGGATGCTACAAACCGTGAGTCAGTTCTCCAGAACTACAAGGGTGAAGAGTTCACATCTTACATTGACTCAGTTGCTGCAAGCCTCGACGTAGAAATCAGCAAAGCTGTTAAAAAGTACACACCTTCTATGTTCGAAGACTAATCTTCACACGTACTTATATTCAAATCCAAATTGCATATTATATTGAGGGAGTGATATTATGAAGAACAAATTTAGAATACTCTCAGTAATAATCGCACTTTTAACTTTATTCACTATTTTTACACTCAGCGTTTACGCTACAGATGTAGTTGATCCTAATCCGGTTGACCCACCAGCTCCGGTTGATCCGCCAGCTCCGGTTGATCCACCGACTCCAGTTGATCCGACAACTCCGGTTGATCCACCAACTCCGGTTAACCCGACTGTCGACCCTGACACCGGTACTGATACTCCTGATGATCCTAGCACCATTACTCCTGAAGACCCTGACTCTGGTTCAAGCGGCCCACAGACAGGTGGTTACATCACAGGTGACGATGACTTCTACTACTATGATGAAGACACCATGGCAAACTCAATCGAGCAGTCAGCAGGAAGTGTTTCTGACGCTACAAAGCAGTACGACACTTCTGACATCAACGAAGCTGCTCTAAAAGAAACCAAGTGGGACAACATCGTGCTTGATACTTCAAAGCCTGCAGGCGATGCTATGGACTTCTCAGCTATCAAGCAGAACACCAGAAACAACGATGACGGTCAGTGGATTTTCTACGTTGGTCTGACTCTCATCGGACTTTCAGTTTTGGGCATAATGTACTTCATTATTGCCACTTCTACATACAAAAAGAAGCTTAACTCACTCACACAACGACAGAGCGGTTTCGACTCGCAGCGTTCAAGAGAAGCTTATGGCGATTATGACGAATATCAGACACATCGCAGCAGCACAAGAAGAACATCAAGAAAGCGTTACGCTTCTGATGGTATGAGCTATTCAGAAAGAAAACGCCTTATGGCTGACACTGCTGAAATCAATCTGCCGTCACAGTACAGAGCCAAACACTGAATAATAAACTTTAAGGACACTCTTTTCGAGTGTCCTTTTTGTTTTGCGTTTATTTAAACAACACCGCGACGTACTGCCCTTCGTTTTCGTTGAAATTGTTAATCACACCATCTACAGGAGCATTATCCTGCGTCACAACAAGCGATTTACTTGCCAATGTTATGTTCGATGACGACCCAAAAACTCTGCCTACAATCGTAAAATGAGCTACAGTGTTATTACTACTGTCAATTTCAACAGGCGGATAGTATTTCTGAAACACTATTGCAAACGTGTAGTTCTGGTCAAGCGAGAAAGTTCTTGTTTTTTCGCCGTCACCTACATAAGAAAAAACGGTATACGGATTTGCGAAAAGTACCTTTTCTTCTGATGTTACGTGAATGTTGGAATCTTTCAGATGCTCTCCTAACTTTTCGTCGATGATGGCATTATCATTAACAAAGTCTATGCGCTTTGGTGAGTCGCTACCCTCCCACGCACAAAGACCAAGATTCTTTGTATATGAGGCTGAAGCCATTTTTACTCCTCCTATTCTAAATTATCAATTATATCCCATGTGTAAGAAAGCGAGTCAATATGCAAAAATGTATTATTCTCCGCATCTATTGTATCCCACGATTTACCCGTAAAAACAACCTGAACGACAAGATGTGCAGGCATTATTTTTCTGACCTCGTTTTCTATCCATACTTGTTCGGTTTTTGAGTATGAGCCACGCGCATAAATATTCACCGTATAAAGCGACGCAAACTCCTTCAGCTCAAACTGCAAACCAAAACTCTTGAGTGACTCTTTAATTTTTTCTACCGTAAAACTACTTTTGCTGATACTCTCTCTGAGTCTGAGCATCTCCCTGCGTTTTTCAACATCAAGATCATTTCTTTCTACGCCGATTATCAGCTCGCGCTGTGACAAACCATACGACTTTGCTGTATCGATAAAACACTCGTCAAA
>JAZSHE010000098.1:0-7228 GCA_045533085.1 Ruminococcus sp. | reverse complement strand
GTTGACCCTAACTACGGCGCAGGCGGTGGAGCGTATGGCTCTCCGTTCTCTCAGGATATCGACTTTTCCGATATTTTCAGCTCTGTTTTCGGCGGTTTCGGCGGATTTTCGGGCAGAAGGTCTGCTAACCCTAACGCTCCGCGACGTGGCACAGATGTTGAGACAACTGTGTACATTTCTTTCGAAGAAGCTGCGATGGGTTGCAAGAAAACTGTCGAGTATCAGGCTGTGTCAACCTGTACTGAATGTAACGGCACAGGCGCTAAAAAGGGCACTACTGCAAAGACTTGTCCTACTTGTTCGGGCAGAGGTCAGGTGACAGTAAACCAGCGTACACCGTTCGGTGTTGTTCAGACAACCCGTGCGTGCGATACATGTAAAGGTCAGGGCAAGATTATCGACCAGCCATGTCCGAAATGTAACGGTCAGGGCAGAGTGAGACGCAAGAAGTCTGTCGAAATCAACATCCCTGCGGGCATTTCTGATGAGCAGGTACTAAATGTTTCGGGTCACGGCAACTCGGGTTCCAATGGTGGTCCTGCTGGTGACTTGCACGTTTACGTTGGAGTTCGTCCTCACGCGGTGTTTGAGCGCAGAGGCGACGATGTGTGGTGCGAGTTACCTATCACATTTGCTCAGGCAGCCCTCGGTGCAGAGGTGGTAGTACCAACCCTTTACGGCAAAGTCAGCTACCAGATTCACGAAGGCACACAGCCAAACGATGTGTTCAAATTAAAGGGCAAAGGTATCCAGCACTTAGGGTCAAAATCCAAGGGCGACCAGTACGTTAAGGTTGTTATCGAAGTGCCAAAGAATTTGTCTTCAAAGCAGAGAGAACTCATCAAAGAGTTTGACTCGGTGAGCACCGACAAAAATTACGCAAAGCGAAAGACTTTCAAGCAGAAGCTCAAGGATTTATTCTAAGCGTTGAGCACTCCCTTTTGCGTGGGATTTTTGCTGAATAAACATACGAAAAACAGCGACGGAAACATATACATCCGTCGCTGTTTTTATATATCGTTATTTTAGTATTATTCTTTATTCTTCCTCGCTATATTCCAAGATGTCTCCTGCCTGACAGTTGAGTGCTTCACAAATTGCGGCTAAAGTCTGGAAACGGATAGCGGTTACCTTGTTGTTTTTGATTTTTGATAAGTTGACGTTTGAGATGCCGACCTTCTCGGCGAGTTCGTTTAGTGACATTTTGCGCTCGACCATCATTCTGTCGAGCCTTAAAATAATTTTTCCCATATTATCTTTGTACCTCCGATTAAAGTAGTCCGTCTACTTCTTCTTCGAGCTGTGCACCGTAAGAAAAAATCTGTGTCAGACACAGGCACACAAGACCAACAACAACACCGTCCCATGCAGTAGAGACTTCAACTGAATTACCGTTAATGAGAGAAACGGCGGTGATAATTGTTGTGATAACAAAGCCGACAACAGGGATAGCGATTGAGAAAATGCCGATTTCTCTTACTCTGCGAACAACGTCCTTCTGGAATGGAGAAGTGCTTTCTGCGTCTTGGTTCTTACCCATAATTGTTGTAAGAATAATGTCGAGATTGCGGAAAACAAGTGCCATAAGAATGAAAGTAATCATAATTCCGACAAAAGCCATAGTCACAGCGAAGTGGTTGATATCTCCGGTTTGGGTGAGTGCATTGACATCAAAGCCGTAAGCGTCAAATAATAAAAAGTCAGCACCTTCTTCAATAGTGCATTCAGTGATAAAGTTTTTGTCAATGATTGAAATGAAGATCATCAAAGCGCTGATGCCTGCACCAATCCAGTGAATGATTTCCGTAATTTTAGATATAACCGATAACGTTTTGTTGAGTTTGTTTCCTTTTTTCATTTTAAATACCTCCAAGTACTGACCGCCGTTCGGTCAACTCATTTTCAAATTTTGTTCTTCAACGCGTTTCAGTGATGCTAATATAACACACGATTTTACGTTTGTCAATACTTTTTTAACGTAAAACATTAAAAACATTACGCAAAAAATAAAATAGATAACGTAAGACGTAAATAAAGCCTGTAAATAAAGCGAAAAAATGGCTACCAAGAACATTACGTTTACAACGATAACAATCCATAAAATGGGAGCTTGACAATTTGTATTGAAATCTATTTAAAAATAGTTTATTATATAAGATGTATGCAAAACAAAAGAAAGGGTGCTACTATGGAGTGGACACAAATTACGATAAATGTCAGCCCTAAAGACGTTGAGTTGGCGGGTGATATCGCGAATATGACCGTGCCGTATGGCATATATATCGAGGATTATACAGACCTCGAACTCGGCGTGCAGGAAATTGCACACGTTGACCTGATTGACGAGGATTTACTCAAAAAAGACAGAAACGTTGCAAAAATCCACATTTATATCGACCCTGAGGATTCACCGCAGGAGGCGATTGCGTTTTTGACTGAGCGTTATCAGGCTCAGGGTATCGAGCACAGCATCGAAGAAGAAAAGTGCGAAGAAGATGACTGGCTCAACAACTGGAGAAAGTATTTCAAGCCTACGAAAGTTGGCGAAAAGCTCCTCATCTGTCCGTCGTGGTTTGAAATCGAGGATACTCAAGGCAGAGTTGTGCTTGATATTGATCCTGGTCTTGCGTTCGGTACAGGAAAGCACGAGACAACACGTCTGTGTCTATCAACGCTGGAGCAGTATGTAAAGGAAGGCTCAACTGTGCTCGATGTCGGTTGTGGTTCAGGTATTCTGGGCATCGCTTCAATTCTGCTCGGCGCGGAAAGTGCGTTCGGTGTTGATATTGACCAGATGGCGGTACGCACAGCTGTTGAAAACGCAAAGATGAACAACGTCAGCGACAAGTTTTCAGTTGTTTGCGGTGACCTGACAGAAAAGGTAGAGGGAAAATACGATATTATTGTTGCAAATATCGTTGCAGATGCTATAATATTCTTGTCAAAAGGCGTTCGTGAGTTTATGAACGATGACACAGTATACATTATGAGCGGCATCATCGACACCCGCGTGGACGATGTTCTGAACGCTCTTGAGGATGATTTCACTATCATCGACAAGATTTTTGATAACGGATGGTATTGTCTTGTGGCGCATAAAAAATAATTTTGCGAAATCATACAACCATTACATTATCTATTTATCATTATCTTAACTTACATAATTGGAGGATTTTACTATGAAAAAAGAAAGCAGAGAGAGGCTCAATTTATTTTTCTCATCATTTTTAGTTATTGGTTTTATTGTTTGCACATACTTCTTTATGTCGCTTACAAGTAGAGTTAATCAGGGTGTAGCTAACCTCATTCAGGTTGCTGTGTTCACACTCTTTGGTCTTATTATTTTCTACGCAACAAGAGTTGGCGAAGGCGTTCCAGTAAAGCGTTTTTCGGCTATCGTTCTTTGCGTGCTTGACCTTCCTGCACTTTTTGCAATTATCGCAACATTAGCTCCTGCTTTCCCACTCCACGATGCTCTCGCAACACAGCCTATTGTTATGACATTTGCTTGCGTTGCTCTGGGCTATGGTATTCCATACACATTCCTTTCAGGCTTCGAGCTCAAGGAAGAAATCGACGAAGAAGCAGTAAAAACCGCTATGGTTGAGGGTGGTATTGCTGAGGAACTCGCTGCTATAGAAAACGAGAGTGAGATTACTGAAGAAGAGCTTTCAGACGAGGTTGCTTGTGCACAGGACGTTGAAGAGCTTGAAACTCTCGATGGCGCAGACGCTGAATAATTATCAGCACACTAAAAACAATATCAGTAAAAAACGGGCGGACAGATGTTCGCCCTGAATTTTGAAAGAGGGTATAAAAATGGGTTGTTCACACGATTGCTCAAACTGTGGCGAAAGCTGCTCAGAGCGTACAGCTCCACAGGATTTGATCGAGAAACTGAACGCTATGAGTTCAGTGAAAAAAGTCATCGGTATCGTTTCAGGTAAGGGTGGCGTAGGCAAGAGCCTTGTAACATCTGCTTTAGCGGTTGAACTAAATCGTCGCGGATACAAAACAGCTGTTCTTGACGCTGATATCACAGGTCCGTCAATTCCAAAGGCTTTTGGTATCAAGGAGAAAGCTCTTGGCAACGAGTTCGGAATTCTGCCACGCACAACAAAAACAGGCATCGACATTATGTCAGTTAACCTGCTTTTACCAAACGAAACAGATCCTGTTGTATGGCGTGGTCCTGTAATCGCAGGCACAGTAAAGCAGTTCTGGACAGACGTAATCTGGAAAGATGTTGACTATATGTTTGTTGATATGCCACCTGGAACAGGCGATGTTCCGCTGACAGTGTTCCAGTCACTTCCGCTTGACGGCATTGTTGTTGTAACATCTCCTCAGGAGCTTGCTTCGATGATTGTCGCTAAAGCCATGAAGATGGCGAATATGATGAATGTTCCTGTACTTGGTGTAGTTGAAAATATGAGCTACTTTGAGTGCAAGGAGTGCAAAACTCAGCACAAGATTTTTGGCGAAAGCCACATCGACGAGATTGCACAGGAGTTCGGCACACGCGTGCTCGCGAAAGTTCCGATGGACGATTCTCTTGCAAAATGTGTTGACACAGGCTCAATCGAGCTGTTTGTCGGCAACTATTTCGAAAACGCCACAAATATCATCGAGGATGAATTATCTGTAAAATAATTGACGTTGTAGCGACATTGTTGTCGCAGACTAATAATACACATCGCAGGGAGGGCTTTGAGCCCTCCTTTTTTACTATAATGGTTAACATTGTGAGCATTTGCCCATACTACTGTGGGTGATATTATGGAAGAACTGCCACAAAAAGCTAAAGTTGTAATGGGAATATACGGGGTGGCGTCAACACTTGCGCAGAGTTCCGTTGCGTTTTTCGGGTTCAATCGTGACGATTTTGTCGTTATACTCGTAGCTCTGTTAGTTGTTTCAACAGTCGGCTCTTATGTATACATCGTGTTGTTTTTCAGACACTATCGATATTTTATTTCAGACGGAGTTGTAGTAATAAAAAAAGGTGCCCTCTTTAAAAGAAGACACCTGATATATATCGATAAAATCAGCACTATCACTATTCACGAAAGCTTTGTGCACCGATGGTTTGACTTGTGCACAATCTACTTCCACGTTCAAGGAAGTGTTGTACGGCTTTCGTTTGTGAGTGTCGAAAAATCAGAAAAGCTCAAGGAAATTCTTGATAGCCGCCATTGATTTGTCCGCGGCTAAGAAACGGAACTCCATAAAGTCCATGAACTGGTTTTCGTCAAAATCATCGGAGATACATCTCAGCACCGCACAAGGTACTTCGTTTCTGTAGCACACCTGAGCCACAGCACCGCCCTCCATCTCACACGCAACTGCGTCGAACTCGTCAGCAACACTCTGGCGCATCGATTTCTCTGCAACAAAGATATCGCCTGTTGCGATTCTGCCAAGCATCACATTTGTGTTCTCGATATCCTTGCACGCATCAAAAAGCTTCTGAGCAACATCGATGCTTACCGGTATATCGATTCTGGTTTCGTCATTGTACTGAATCAGGCCTTTAGGGTCGCCCATCTGTGTGCCGTCAAAGTCGTGCTGGACACAGTCTTTTGAAATGACAATATCTCCGATTTTAAGCTCTCTGGATACTGAACCCGCAATACCTGAATTGATGATAACCGAAGGGTTGTATCTGTCAATCATCACCTGTGTGCTCATTGCAGCATTTACTTTGCCGATACCACACTCGGTCATAACAACCTCTTTGCCGTTTATCGTACCGCTGATGTATTTCATCTTAGCGTATGTGTTTTCCTGCTTGTTTTGAAGTAATTTTGTCAGCTCTTCAACCTCGATTGAAAGAGCACAGATAATACCAATCATTTTGTTTCTCCCGTATTTATTATTTATTCCAGATTTTTTGTCTGATACATCACTCCTGCGATACCCGCAATCGGTGCTGTCTGAGCACGCAGTATGCGTGAACCCAAAGTCAGAGCAATCGCTCCGTTGTTACACAGCAGTTCGATTTCGCTTTCTTCAAAGCCACCCTCACTTCCTACAAACATCGCAAGCGTCTTTGTATGCTCGCTCACAACATCCCGAAGTTTTTTGCCGCCACATTCATAGAATACAACAGCTTTTTCAAAGTCTGAGAGTATATTTGAGGCTTCCTTTAAAGTCATCATATCCCTGACTTGTGGGATGATGCCCCTGCGTGATTGGGACGCCGCGTTGTCAGCAATTTTTTGCCATCTTTGCACCTTTTTCTTCATCTGCTTTTCATCAGGACGAGAGATACATCTCGACGTCAACACAGGTACAATTTCATACACACCGAGTTCCACAGATTTCTGAACAATGTCGTCCATCTTGTCGCCTTTTGTTAGTGCCATAAAAAGCGTGATTTTAACGCTCGGCTCCTGTTCGCACACGGTTGATGACAACACTCTCACCGTCACCGTATCAGTAGAAAAAGCGGTGATTTCGCACTCGTGGCGTCTGCCGTCTGTTGTGCATAGCGTGAGCGTTTCTCCAATTCTCATTCTCAGCGATTTTGAGATGTGCCTTGCGTCTTCACCCGTAATATCAAAGCTGTCGCCTAAAATTTCGTCAGTAAAAAACCAAGCCATAATTTTTCTCCATATACAAATGTTAATAAAATGATAACAGATGTTGCAGATAATTGCAATATTTTCAGATAAATGGTAGTATATTGCAGGGGGATGAAATCTTTATCTCCCACACTGATATTTATATTTTGTCGGCTACAAGTTTGTTTTGCAAACGTCAGATAAGGAGAAAAATATGAAAGCACTTGAATTTCTGGACATTCTTGAAAAAGAGAATATCAACATCAAGGAGTTGCCTGCGATGGTTGTGTCAGCTCTCAAGGAAAAATCGCTGAAAATTGCTACAGCTGAAAGCTGTACCGGTGGTCTTATATCATCTTTAATCACTGATATTTCGGGAGCATCAGCTGTCTTTGACTGTGGTGTCTGTTCGTATTCAAACCACATCAAAAATAAAATCCTGAATGTAAAAGAAGAAACCCTCAACGCTTACGGTGCTGTGTGCGAAAAAACCGCGATGGAAATGGCGCGTGGTGTGCGACTTCTCTCAGGCGCTGATATTGGCATCTCTACAACCGGAATCGCGGGCCCTTTGGGTGGTTCTCAGTACAAACCTGTCGGACTTGTTTATATTGGCGTCAGTACTGAAAAAGGACTTATTGCACACAAGGTGTTGATGGGTG
>JAZSHE010000055.1:0-7738 GCA_045533085.1 Ruminococcus sp. | reverse complement strand
GCTCTCCCAGCTGAGCTATGCTCCCACGCGTTCGCCTCTTATTTGCGACAGGTGTTATCTTACTATATCTTGAGTAAAATGTCAACCCTTTTTTTGAACTTTTTTATTTTTTTCTTAAAATTTCTTTAAGCTCATCTTCGGTGAACTCAAACTTTTTGTTACAGAAGTGGCATTCCGCCTTAGCACAGTGGTCCTGTTCAATCATCGCTTCTATCTCTTCTTTTGGCATAGATTCGATCAATTTTTCAATCTTTTCCTTTGAACAGCCGCAAACATATTTCACAGGGAACTCGTCAAGTACTTCAACCTCAAATCCTTTGAGGGCTTCTTTGCACATATCAAGGGTTGACATTCCCTTTGCAAGCATAGTAGTAACAGAATCTAACTCGGCGATATTCTTCTCAAGCTTTTCGATAGTGTCATCAAACGCACCAGGTAAAAGCTGAATCAACAAACCGCCAGACAAAAGCACCTCACCTGTTTCCTTGTCAATGAGAACACCCAATGCACATACAGTTGGAATCTGCTCACTCTGTGCATAATATGTCGCTATATCCTCAGCAATCTCACCTGTTGCCAGCTCAATCTGCCCAACATAAGGTTCACCTGAGCCAAGGTCACGCATAACGTTTAGTACACCATTTTTACCAACAGCTTCTGACACATTCAGCTTACCATTTTCGTAATGTGTACTCGGGCAAGACGCATTTGAAACATAACCCTTTACATTACCAAAAGAATCCGAAACAGCGATAACAGGGCCCAATGGTCCATCACCTGCAACACGCAGATTGATTGATGCATCCTTGCTTTTGAGCATCGCACCCATCATCGATGTAGCCGAAAGCAATCTGCCAAGCGCAGCTGAAGCCACTGGTGTTGTGCGGTGAATTTTTGAAGCTTTATATACAATATCTGTAGAGTCGATAGCTGACGCCATAACAGCTCCATCACTTGTAATACATCTTATTATTTTATCCATATTATCTTCTCCGTAAAAATATTACTTTTTCTTTGCGACAAACACGACTCTCTGCTCATCCTCTTCAGGCGCATCAAATGTCATATCTGCGTACACATGAACAACCTCAAAGCCTGCGTTTTCAAGCATAGCACTCAGCTGTTCACAGCTGTAAGCACGTTCAGAAAACTTTTCTTCTGTTCTGTAGTACACTCTTCCCTCTCGCTCGAAGAAATCAAGCTCGATGTCAACAATATTATTTTCTCTCAAAGAATTTTGCCAGACACAAAAAACATCATCTGTATCATAAACAAAGGTGTTGTCACAAAGAACATTCTGATGCTTATATACAGTATTTGCATCAAAAAGAAAATAACCACCCTTGTTCATAAAAAGCGATACACGTTCAAAGGTTTTCTGCACGTCTGATTCTTTTGTCAGATGGTTGATACTATCAAGTGTACAAACGCAGGTGTCTATTGTTCCATATAAATCAATCGCCTGCATCTTCTGGCACAAAAACAGAATATCCAAATCGTTTTCCTCGGCTTTGTCACGAGCATGCGAAAGCATATCGTACGAAGCATCGATACCATATACATCGACACCACGTTTTTTCAGTTCAACCGTAAGCGAACCTGTGCCACACGCTAAATCAAGGCTCAACCCCATATCGTGTCTGAGCCTCTCAAAAATTTGCATAATATAATCACAACGCTCTTTATAGCCGACATTCTGCATAAGAGCGTCGTAATATTCCGAAAAAGAATTATACCCAGCAGGTGTACCGTAGCTCATTACTCTTTCTCTTCCAGTCTGTCAAAAACCAAATCATAACCACCGCTGTTCTCATAACTGAGTGAACGGTTAACACGGCTGATAGTAGCGGTAGATGCTCCTGTTTCCTTGACGATATCGCTGTAGACCATATTGTCTTTGAGCATTTTTGCAACAACCAGACGCTGTGACATTGATTTCACTTCAGGAATTGTACACAAATCCTTGAAAAACATCGCACACTCTTCGCGTGTCTGTAAGGTAATAATTGCGTCAAAAAGAAAATCTGTAAATTCATCGTTAGGTTTTCTGCGCATTTTAATTCTCCGTTTCATAATTTAGTGCACTAAAATATTAACATACAAAACCACAAAAGTAAAGAGTAAAAAACAAACGCAAAACAGCGCAAAAAATCCCTCCTAAATAATAAGAGGGATTTTTCTAAAACAGATACCACAACTGTCCGCAAATAACACCGAGCAAAATACCGCTTATAAGCAAAACACCTGTGATAAAAATATTATCTTTAACATTCTTATTAAGTCTGTAAAGTACCAAAAGACCAACACCAGCATTAGTCATAAGACCTGACAGCATAGCACCAGGTGTGATAACACCTTCAACAAACAGGTTTGTCATCAGAACAGATACCGAACAATTCGGAATGAGTCCGATAACACCAGCCACTACCTCAGACACAACAGGAACAGAGGTAAACACGTTGCTCAAAAACTCGTTACCGAAATATTCAAAAATACAGTTGAGAGCAAAAGATACTATTATAATAAGAACAAGCACTTTGAGTGTATGTTTTAGAGCAGACAAAAACACGCTTTCATGGCAATCACAATGTTCCTGCTCACAGAAATCATGGATATGTTCTGATGTTGTCACTCGGTTTTTCTTAAACAATCGAAGCACAAGGTCGATAATAAAACCACATACAGCGGCACCGACGATTTTGAAAAACAACACTTTAAAAATAACAGCGCCTTCAACGTTGCTCGAAAGAAGAATCGGAAGCATCTCATCGGATGTAGAAAGAAACACCGCAATCATCGTTCCAAGTGTTACTATATGAGCCGAGAAAAATCCTGCAATCGCACCCGAAAATCCACATTGAGGGATCGCGCCAATCAGACCGCCAATCGCAGGACCAGCGTAGCCAACCTTAGCGACAGTGCCGTTGAGCTTCTCTCCTGCTTTAAGCTCCAGAAATTCCATCAGTAGATAAGCAAGATAAAGAACGGGCGTCATCTTGAGAGCATCAATAAGTGTTTCTAAGATAATATCTATCATATTTTTTACCTCACAATAAATGTGAGTTTAATAATAGCAAATTTCAACTATTTCGTCAATGTTGAGCTTTTCCACGTGATAAGTGTTTATTAAATTACAACATCAAGAACTTCGGTCTCGAGTTCGAATCTTTCACACTAACACAAAAAAGAAAAAAGCACCAACCATAAAGGTTAGTGCTTTCCTCCACGAGGACAAGAGATTCCCCAGTTTGCGGTGCCCAAAATTATTCTTCGTTATTCACTCAATAATTTTGACCGCTGCACCATTATCGTACTCCCTTCATCCGCCACTGGCGGCGGTCGTACTCAATGCCCGCACCTTCGGTGCTCGAGTTCGAATCTTTCACACTAACACAAAAAAAGAAAAAAGCACCAACCATAAAGGTTAGTGCTTTCCTCCACGAGGACAAGAGATTCCCCAGTTTGCGGTGCCCAAAATTATTCTTCGTTATTCACTTAATAATTTTGACCGCTACACCATTATCGTACTCCCTTCATCCGCCACTGGCGGCGGTCGTACTCAATGCCCGCACCTTCGGGGCTCGAGGTCGAATCTTTCACACTAACACAAAATAGAAAAAGCACCAACCATAAAGGTTAGTGCTTTCCTTGGCGGAGGACAAGAGATTCGAACTCTCGCACCGGTTTCCCGGCCTACTCCCTTAGCAGGGGAGCCTCTTTGGCCACTTGAGTAATCCTCCAAATGCCAAATTACTTATAAAAATATAAAAAAATGGCGGAGAGGAAGGGATTCGAACCCTTGGTCCCTCGCGGGATCACTAGTTTTCAAGACTAGCTCCTTAAACCACTCGGACACCTCTCCGTAACTTGCGAGCATTATTCTATCATAACAAGATGCTGTTGTCAAGTGATTTTTTAATTAATTTTATTTTTATTTCTTTATCGCTGAATTTTCTTTACTCTAGGAGTATGTAAAGTTATACTGATAACATATAAAATGATAATTATGTGGTGAAATTATGGCAAAGCACAAATTTGGTATATTGCAAAACCCTCCAAAACCGGGAGAAAGATACGATGAATACGAGCCACAAAAATACGACAGTATATGCGTGGACGACGATATATTGGAAAAGTTAATTTCAAGCTTAGATGAAATAGATTTTTACTGGCACACCATCGATGTGAAAGGTAAAGGTCTCGCCTACTGTGGAATCACCCTTATCCCGCCTGATTCTACCAAAACGTTTATCAAGGTTATTGAAAACACCCCTCCCTTATCAGACCTCAGAAAACTGTCAGAAAAAGCCCTTAGCGAAGACAGGTGGATGATTCATTTCGGACTTTGATAACAAACTTGGTATTACACAAATACACACTTTTACATTATGTATACTATTTTCCAATTGACATATTTTCGCCAAATTGTTATAATTTTCGTGGATTCAGGGGAGCGAGCCTCGGGGCTTGTTCCCTTTTTTATTGGAGGATATTTTATGTCAAAGCTTGAACTTTTGAAGCACGACTCTGTTTTTGGCTATTTCGAAGAAATAAGTTCAATCCACAGAGGTTCGGGCGATAAGGATGCAATTTCTCAGTATTGCATCGACTTTGCAAATTCTCACGGTCTCAGATACTACACAGACGATGAGAAAAATGTTGTAATCTACAAGGGTGGCACTTTCGGCCTTGAGAACGCAAAGCCTGTCATTTTACAAGGACATCTTGATATTGTTTGCCAGAAAACTGCTGACTGCAAAATCGACTTTCTCAAAGATGGTCTTGATATTTATGTCGATGGTGACTACATCAAAGCCCGCGGCACAACTCTGGGCGCTGACAACGGTATCGCTGTTGCTATGATACTGAGCATCTTAGACAGCAACGAATTACGCCATCCACCTATTGAAGCTGTTTTTACAACGGATGAAGAAACAGGTATGTATGGTGCAAAAGGTCTCGATATGAGTGTTTTGACCGGTAAGCGTATGATTAACCTTGACTCTGAAGAAGATGACTGCATCACAGTTTCATGTGCTGGCGGTTGTGATTTCAGGGTTGACCACCATATCAGCACCGAAATCGCTACGGGTACAAAGGTGACAGTAAACATCGAAAAGCTCAAAGGCGGACACTCAGGTGTTGAAATCCACAAAGGCAGAGCTAACGCAAATATGATTGCAGGAAAAATGCTCAACGACCTTAAAAACGAGGTTGCTTTTGATATCATTTCAATTTGCGGTGGTGACAAAGCTAACGCTATTCCTAACGCGTGTAAGATTGAACTGTGCGTAAAAGATTACGATGCTTTCTGTAAAGCACTCAACCGTTCAATCGAACTCATCAAACTTGAGTACTCTGACAGAGAACCAAATATGCAGATAAGTTTTGAAAAAGGCGAATGTGCACAGTTTGATGTTATGAACAATGATGACCTTAAGAACTTTATCTGTGCACTTTGCTGTTCACCTAATGGTGTACTTGAAATGAGCATAAGTATCAAAGGTCTTGTTGAGACTTCTCTCAACTTAGGAATTCTCAACTATAACGGCAAAAAGCTTGTTATGCACTACGGCTTAAGAAGCAACAAACAGGTTGCGCTCAACTCACTATCTGAAAAAATGACAACATTCTTTGATACACTCGACTTTAACTGTGAAACATTCGGTCACTACCCACCATGGGAATACAGAGCTGACTCACAGCTTCGAGAACTGTACAAAGGTACATACATCGAGCAGTTTGACAAAGAGCCACGAGTTGAAGCGTTGCACGCAGGACTTGAATGTGGCGTGTTCGCATCAGCAATCGACGGTTTTGATTGTATCGCAATCGGCCCTACTATCTACGATGTACACACAGTAAACGAACGACTCAGCATCACATCTGCTGTTAAAATATATGGTACACTTGTTAAACTTTTAGCAAAACTGAAGTAATTTGCTATTGTTTTTTGTGTAAAAATATGATATAATGAGTCGAATAATTTTGTCACCGCTTCCTTTTGAGGGGTTCGGTGTCGGATAGGAGAAATTATGGACAACAAAAACAAACCTTTCAAGCCGTATGTTCCGGCTGACAAGATCACTCCTGAGATTACTGTTGTATCGGTTATCCTGGGTATTATCCTTTCAGTTGTGTTCGGTGCGGCAAACGCTTACCTTGGTCTTAAGGTAGGCCTCACAGTATCCGCTTCAATTCCAGCGGCAGTTATCTCTATGGGTGTTATCCGTGTTATCATGCGCAGAAACTCAATCTTAGAGAGCAACATCGTTCAGACTATCGGTTCTGCCGGTGAGTCACTCGCAGCAGGTGCTATCTTCACTCTTCCTGCCCTTTTCATCTGGGCTGAAGAAGGCAAGCATGGCATTGAAAATCCAAGCATCTTAGAAATCACTCTCATCGCTTTAATCGGTGGCTTGCTCGGTGTATTCTTTATGATTCCGCTGAGAAACGCTCTCATCGTTAAAGAGCACGGCACACTCCCTTATCCAGAGGGCACAGCTTGTGCAGAGGTTCTTCTCGCTGGCGAAAAGAACGGTGCAGGTGCAGGTGTTGTATTCGCAGGTATGGGTTTTGCGGCACTGTTCAAGTTCATTATTGATGGTCTTGTTGCAGTAAAAGGAACTCTCACATTAAAGCTTGACGGCTTTAAAACAGAAGTAAGCTCACAGATTTACCCTGCACTTTTGAGCGTTGGTTACATCTGTGGTCCAAGAATCTCATCTTATATGTTTGCAGGTTCTTGCCTTTCATGGCTTGTTATCATTCCTCTTCTCGTTACTTGCGGTGGTGACGCTGCTGTAGCTTACGAGGCAGGCGGTGCAGGTGCTGTTCACGGCAGCTTCATCAAGTACATCGGTGCAGGTGCTCTTGCAGCAGCAGGTATCATCTCACTTATTAAGTCACTCCCAACAATCGGTAGTGCCTTCGTTGGCTCAATGAAGGGCTTAAAAGAGACAGGCAAAGCTGGCAACGAGCGTACATCAAAAGAAATCAATATCATATTCGTTATCGCTGCTATCGTAGTTCTTACTCTTGCAATCTGGATCATTCCTACAATCAAGGTTAACCTCATCGGTGCTTTAATCATCGTTGTATTCGGTTTCTTCTTTGCAACTGTTTCTTCACGTATGGTAGGTCTTGTTGGTAGCTCAAACAACCCTGTTTCAGGTATGGCTATCGCAACACTTCTTATTACAACTCTCGTTTTAGTTGTTACAGGCCAGAACGACGCTACAGGTATGGTAAGTGCTATCTCAATCGGTGCTATCATCTGTATCGTTTGCGCTATCGCTGGTGACACTTCACAGGATTTAAAGACAGGTTACATCTTAGGTGCTACACCAAAGAAACAGCAGATCGGTGAAATGATCGGTGTTTGCGCTGCTGCACTCGCTATCGGCGGTACACTTTATCTCTTGAATGCTGCTTACGGCTTCGGTCCAGAGGGTCTTAACGCTCCACAGGCTAACCTCATGAAGACAATCGTTGAGGGTATCATGGGTGGCGATATGCCATGGGGTCTCGTTATCGCAGGTGCATTCATTGCAGTTGTAATCGAGCTCATCGGTATCCCTGTTCTTCCATTTGCTATCGGTGTTTACCTCCCATTCGAGCTCAATGCTTGTATTATGATCGGCGGTATCATTCGTCTTGTATTTGACAAGCTCAAGAAGGCTAAGGAAGAAAAAGACAGAATCGTTAACGATGGTGTTCTCTTCTGCTCAGGTATGAT
>JAZSHE010000033.1:0-12037 GCA_045533085.1 Ruminococcus sp. | reverse complement strand
TCCTCTGTTGCGATATTCCTCTTCAACGTAGATTTCCTCAACAGTAACAGAAACACCGCCTGCCTCCTGAGAAAATGTCTTTGACAGCATCGCGAATCCACACGGTTTGCCATCAACTTCGAATATATAGCACCACACATAGTCATCACTACGCATAAATTCATTGAAAGTAAGCTCGTAGTTAACCTGTGGTACAGGTGCGTTAACTACGTCTGAGTGATAGAAAAGGTCAACATACTTGTAGTACAGCTCTCTGTCACTTTCGCGGATTCTTCTTATCATTTTATCACACTCCAGTAGTCATTTTAACATATTTACTAAAAAAAGAAAAGCCTGTTTGCATATCAATTTTACACTTGTTAAGACTCAAGCTTTGTGGTATTATTAATCTGTATAATTATTTGTATTTTCAAAGGAGATACAGTATGGGTAAAAACACTAACCAAAAACCGCTCACTATAGCAGAAAATCTCAGCGAGCTTTTTCTCGCACCTGATCGTATAACTGCGGCATTTGTGACATCGTTTATGTTGAGCTACGTTGTACAGATGTTTAACTTTTCCACATTTTACGACCTCAACACCTACTACAACTCGATACAATTCGGTGCTTTCTGGGCGGTAGCTATCATCGGCGGTCTGGCTCTTTGTGCTATTACATACCTGACAAAGATCGCCTCACTGATTCCACGCACGCTTCTTATTGTCACCACAATTCTGAGTTATCAATTCGCCTGCTCTTACAACACAAAAGATGTTTACTTTATTCTTGGCATCGGTGTTGTTGACTTGATAGTAACGCTGTGGTGTGTCAAAGACGACAAGCTTGAGCTTTCAAAAATCAACGTAAGCCACAAGACTTGTCTTATTTTCGCCATTGTGCTGTGCATTGGCACAACAATTTACTTCGGTTATTACACATCTTTGCGATATTTAAACTACCAGAACGCTACATTCGACTTTGGTATTTTTGCTCAGATGTTCGAAAACATGGCAACAACAGGTGCTCCGCTCACTACTGTCGAGCGTTCGTACGAGATGAGCCATTTTGGTGTTCACTTCTCCCCTATATACTACATTCTGTTACCGGGATATATGATTTTCCGATCACCTTTATACCTTATCTGGGCACAAGCACTTTGCGTTGCTGTTGGTGTGTTTGCGGTTTATCTCATCTGCAAAAAGCTCGGATTTTCGGGCAAAGTCACCCTTGTTTTCGAATTTGTATACGCTCTTTATCCATGTCTGTTCAACGGATGCTTCTACGATTTCCATGAAAACAAATTGCTCACAACTATTATTCTATTCCTATTCTACTTTATTATAAGCGAAAAAACGATATTTACTCTCTGTATGTCGTTGCTTCTTTTATCAGTCAAAGAAGATGCCGCTATCTACCTTATTGCGATTTCACTTTATGTAATAATGAGCAGAAAAAAATACATGATTGGTTCTCTGATGCTTTCGATGGCTGTGATTTACTTTGTTTTGGCACAGAAAGTTGTAGCAGCACTTGGCGAAGAAGGCGTTATGATTTGGCGACTTTCCGACTACTTTGTAAACGGCGAAGAAGGCTTCTTCTCTGTATTCAAGAGCATTCTGTTTGATGTCGGTTATCTCATCAAGATGATGTTCTCTGCGGACAAATTCCCATTTGTCATATATATGTTTATGCCGCTTATGTTCACAGCATTTACTCAGCATAAAATCTCAAATTTCATCTTGCTGTTGCCGATTATCCCTATCAACCTTATGCAGAGCTGGCAGTATCAGTACAACATCGACTACCAGTACACATACGGCGTTGCGGCTCTTGTTATCTTCCTTTCCATGCTCGGTATTATGAACCTCAAGAGCAACACAAGACGCGTCGCACTTATTATGTCAATCATTATGACTCTGACTCTTGCGACAAGCACACTGGCTCCAAAAATCAGAAACAACACTATATACGAAACAAACAACAGCGAAAAGCGCGAAGATATCGAGCAACTTTTGTCTACTGTTCCAAAGGACAAGAGCGTTACAGCAGGCCACTATATTATGCCTCACCTGTACTTTGTCAGAGAGCTGTACACCGTTCCTGAATATTATAAAGAGATTGAACAGACAGACTACTTTGTAATCGATACAAGAGACACAGAAAACACAGAAAGTATGAAAGCTGTCATGAGCAACGATTACTTGCTTGTTGACTCGGCATACTTCGTAGAAGTTTACAAACATAAATAAGGTGATATTATGAAAAAAATAACTGCTATTATTTTAACTTTGACACTCATTTTATCAATGTGCATCATATTCACAGGATGCTTAGCTGAAGATGAAGTAACAGACAACGTATCCACTCACACTCTGCCTCCGACAGAATCATCGATCACAACCACAGCAGAACCGGAATATGCAGAAGTAGCGTGTGATATCGCGCTAATCCAGAGCACAACAAACACCACCATCCTTTATGCTGATGATTTTGAGACTTTCGCTTTGGTAGGAAGCAATGATAACGACAGCTATATCACACTCAAGCTCTCTGACACAGCAACAGATATCATCAAATCAACTCCTGATTTGTCATCACTGCAGCTTGTTGTCTATGGTGACACTTGTGGCGATGTCGAAATCGACCCTACAACTTTCACAGGCGAAATCGCATTTGGTTACGATTACTCTTATGAAGCTTTGTGTAACCTTGCAAGCACAATCAGAGGTCTGTACTGATGGGTGAAATATGAAAAATAAAAGCATCTTCAAAGGTATATTCAAAGTACTTTTGTGCGCACTGTTAATCATTGTTATTGCGGCGGTTTCTTATGTTAGCTATGTGCTTATCGCTTACCATCGTATAGAAGACAATCTCAGTCTTGAAATAACTGACGGCACCACAGAAGTTTTACCAACCAACAAAGAATTCAAAGCGCTGTCTTACAACATCGGTTTTTGTGCCTACACTCAGGATTTCAGCTTTTTTATGGACGGCGGTGAAAGTAGCCGTGCCAAAAGCGAAGAATCCGTGTACGAAGTACTCAGCGGTATAGAAACTCTGCTCAAAAACGAGAACGCTGACATCGTAATGATGCAGGAGGTTGATAAAAATTCAACCCGCTCGCATCACATCGACCAGCAAGCGTACATCGCTGATTCTATGAGCAGCTACGACAGCATCTTTTCTATAAACTACGATTCCCCATATCTGTTATATCCTTTTTTGGAGCCTCACGGCAAATCAGTATCAGGTATGCTCACTATGAGTAAATACGATATAGACTCATCTATTCGTCGTTCACTCCCGATAGAAACATCTTTGATGAAACTCGTTGACCTTGACCGATGTTACAGCGTATCACGCATCAGAACCGATAACGATAAACAACTTGTGCTCTACACTGTTCATCTTTCGGCATATACATCTGACGGTACTATAGCAACACAACAGCTAAAGCTCCTCATTGAAGATATGAAAGCTGAGTGTGAAAACGGCAACTATGTTATCTGCGCAGGTGATTTCAACAAAGACCTTCTCATGGACAGCGGTTCAGTTTTTGGTGTATCCGACGAAGAATACACATGGGCTCAGGCTTTTCCTACCGATATGCTTAGCTCCACATCACTATCGCTTGTCGCTCCGTTTGACGAAAAACGTCCTGTTGCAAGTTGTCGAAACACCGACGAGCCATACAGAAGCGAAGGTCAGTTCAACGTAACATTGGACGGCTTTATCGTTTCTGACAACATTGACGTATCAAAAGCAGATGTTATCGATACAAAATTTATGTACTCAGACCACAATCCGGTTTATATGACTTTTACACTGAAAGGTTAAAATATGGCAGATAAAAAACACATTGTACAGAAAAGCACGTACAATATGCGTCACTCGATGGTCAACTACTATCTTCTGGCGATGTTCACATTTTTCGAGGCTTTTCTTACCAGCCAATACGCGAAGGCCAGAACTGACAAATTTATATTGTATATCGTGCTGACAGCAATCCTCATCGTAAGCATCGTTGTAATCTCGCTGTCATACCATCTCGACAAAAACGCTCCGAAAGAACAGCGGGTCATCGAACACAAGAATTTCTTCGAAATGTCCGTTACAGACATTTCGATGCTCGTGTTCTTTTTTGGTGCCTGTATCACAACTGTTTTAAGCGACTACAAGCTTGACTCACTCTTGGGAAGCGCCGGCAGAGACAACGGACTAGTGTTGTTGTTTTTATACACAGCGATGTACTTTATCGTTTCGAGATACTATTACTACAAAAGCTATGTACTCAGCGGATTTCTGGTTTTCGGAATCCTGATATCAGGACTTGCTGTACTGCACTTTTTCTACATTGATCCACTCGGTATTATGACAGGATACAACGAGAGCGTCATCAACGATTTTGGTACCACAATCGGCAACAAAAACACCATCGCTACATATATGTGTGTGTTCCTTGCGTTTTCTTTGATGATGTTCATTTTGCAGAATGTCACCTACATCAGAGTTCTGTCAGCAGTTGCTGTAGTTTTTGGTTACTGCGGTCTGCTTGTAGCAGGCTCCAACAGTGGTTACATCGGATTTTTTGCGATACTTTTTGTCGCATCACTTGTATGTGTCAGAAACCCAAACAATCTCAGACAGTTGTGTTTTATACTGACAATAATGTTCAGCTCCGGACTTCTTTTGAGGCTGTTCTCGTTTATAATGAACGACAAATCAAAGGGCTTTGAGCAAATCGGCGAGATGCTCGTTTACAGCAACAAGTTGTACTTCATCATAGCTTTCTTTGTTGTGCTGACTCTCGTGCTGTTTTTATTCAAGGACTCAGAATTTGTGGGTTCAAAAGCTCTGAAAAAAACGCTCACAACTACCATCACACTATCAGGTGTGGCTGTTTTGGCGGTGTTCACATACTTTTTCTGTTACTACACCTTTGTTGATACCACAACCGACATCGGCTCGTTGTCACAGATACTTCGATTTGATGACAGATGGGGCACCCACCGCGGCTTTATGTGGATAAACGGAATGAAAGATTTCTGTGATTTTGACTTTTTACACATCATATTCGGCAGCGGATGCGACACCTTCTACCATGTGTTCGAACCTCACTTCGAGGAACTTTCCATCCGTTTCAATAACGGCTCGACGAACTGTATCCACAGCGAATACCTCAACTATCTTGTAACTCAGGGCGTTGTAGGACTAGCATCTTATCTCGCTGTTATAGTCACCTGTACTTTCAGAGCGCTGAAAAAATCAAAGCACAACAAGCTTGTTCTGATTTTCATTCTGCCTGTTATCGCATACAGTGCTCAGGCGATTGTAAATATTTACTCTCCGATTGTCACACCGTTTCTGTTTATCTTCATTTCACTGAGCGAGTGTATCTGTCGAGAGTCGAACCCAATTATAAATAAACTTTAATAAACAAAGTAAAAATCCCACCCAAGTTCACGCATAAGCTCGGGTGGGATTTTTGTTTTCTCATTTATTTTTGTGCAGCTCTGTGAGCGGTACAACCTTGCCGTCAGGAAATTTAACATCAACATTACCGAGTTGCTGTTTAAAACCGGAACGAAACTGTGTCAGATACTCCTTGTACAGTTTTTTCTGAAGTTCCTGTTCCTCTGGTGTCAGACCTACTTCACGTTTTTTCTTTGCAAGCGCATTTATTTTTTCAATCAATTCCTGTGTCATAATGTCCTCCTTATGTATTCCTTATCTATGTGAATCAAGATAATCCTGTAAAATAATCGATGCCGCTACGATATCAACCTGAGCTTTACGTTTTTTGCCCTTGACATCACGCTGGGATAAATATCCGTGTGCGGTAATGGTAGTACCACGCTCATCCTGCATCGCTATTTCAACGCCTGTCAGCTCCTTGAGTTTAAGCGCAAACTCTCTTGCGTTTTTGGCGCTGTCACCCTCGCTACCATCCATATTTTTCGGCAATCCGACAACTATAAGCTCGGCTTTATTTTCTTTCACAGCACTAGCAACTTTCTCTAAAAGCTTCTGCGGGCTTTTTTCTTCAATCATACAAAGCGGAGAAGCAAGAAAGCCCATTTTATCACTTATCGCAAGCCCTGTCCTAGCCTTGCCCAAATCTACTGAAATTATTACCATATCACACCTCAACATCAAACATATTTAAGCACAACCGTAACAACATTAAGCTGTTTTTTCTGATAGAACGAAAGGTTGTTTTTATCGAGCGAATAATCAGACAACTCGTAATTCACCAAATCCACATATTTGAAAAAGTGCTGTGGATACGACAGAAACAACTGGTCCACAGCATAGCTGTAAGTAAGCTCATCTGGATCAATATAAAAGTGGAAAAACTTTTCTTTATTAAGAGCCGATTGCAAAAGCGAATCGACAATATCGTCATCATCGTAGTTTTCGAGATAAACGCTCTCGCGGATGTAGTAATTGTACGCTGTAGAAGTACACTTTGGTATAAAGAAATTTGATGTAAGTGCATTTATCTTGTCATCGCCACAAATCTGTACATCCGTAAGTTCGTCACTTAGTGGAGAAAATTCGTGGTCATACAAAAGCTGTTTTTCGCTTATGTTGAAATAATCATACTTAAATGCACCATCATCTTTGTCGTCCCATGTTGCATCGACATAGTAGTAGTCACCATCAAGCTCAACAGCATTCCACATGTGGAGCTCACCCTCGCTCTCTCCTATTACGTTGATGCACCTGACTCCCAAAGCATTGAGCAACAATCCGAAGGTGCGTGCATATCCTTCACACACAGCAACACCCTCAACCATAACACCATAGCAGTCAAAAGCCGATGCTTTATCATCAGGTACAATCTCAACATCGACAAGGCTCTCATCATACTCGCATTTTTCGATTATAAAATCGTGAACGTATTTTTCACGCTCATACTCAGACATTCCACTTGGTACAGATTCAAAAAAGCTGTCAACCTCAGTCTTTAACGACTGACAACGTACAATAAGCACATCAGGAGAAACCCTCGAATAAAGCTGAACTGCAGTGTAGTTATCCACACTGCTCACAAGAAAACCAAAAGTAGAAGACAACCAGAAAATCTGTGGGTTATCATCAGTAAGTGCCTTGATAACAAGACGAATCTGAGCTTCTGTCAGCTGAACGTCCTCGAGTATAATCTGTTTACACTTATACTGTGACGAAGTCGTTGAGCGCGGATACACAAAATACGCTGACTCAAACAACTTGTCATAAAGCTCTCGCATTTTGTCATTTTCAAGACAATTATACGATTCTCTGCACACAATCGCTGTGTAGTGCTCAGAATACTCAAATTCGGTATCCGTAATCTGGGTATATCCCAAAGAGATATCCTCGACCATTCCTTTAGGATTTATCAGCGATGATATGGCGTCGAGAGTGTCAGTCAACTGCTGACACGATGACAGCGCAAAGCACACAGAAAAGCATAGAATAACCGCTATGATTTTTTGAACTGTTTTTCTCATATCATCACCTCTTTCTATATTATACCTGTATATACAGACTTATTCTCTGTAATCAATCGGGAGTGTTGCGACCGCATTGAGGTCAAGCGGTGCAATATTACCTGACAAATATTCGTAGTATCCCTGAGAACCAACCATCGCAGCGTTATCACCGCACAACGATAGCTGTGGCATATAAAGTTTGAACCCGTGCTCGTTGCAGGCTTTTTCAAGCTCTCGTCTGAGCAACGAGTTTGCAGAAACACCACCCGCTGTGACAAGAGTTTTTACACCCAGATCTTCTGCCGCTTTGATAAAGTTCTTTGTAAGACAGTCAACAACAGCCTTTCTAAAACTTGCACAAACGTCCTCTTTCGGAATCTCCACACCCTTTTGCTCCATATTATGAATGATGTTGATAACCGCAGTTTTGAGTCCCGAGAACGAAAAATCATACGGTGCATCATCAACCTTCGGATGTGGCAGTTTAAACGCATTTTCGTCACCCAGCTCGGCGATTTTGTCAAGCATAATACCACCGGGATATGGGATACCCATAGTGCGTGCCGCCTTGTCAAAAGCTTCGCCTGCAGCATCGTCACGAGTACGACCGATGATACGCATTTTTGTGTAGCTTTCAACCATAACAATATGGCTGTGTCCACCCGATACCACAAGGCATAAGAATGGCGGTTTTAGTTCTTTGTGCGAAATATAATTAGCCGCGATATGTGAACGCAAATGGTGCACAGGCACGAGTGGTTTTTTGGTTGCTAGTGACAGTCCCTTTGCAAAATTCACTCCTACCAACAATGCACCGATAAGTCCCGGTGCATGAGTTACAGCTATCGCATCAATTTCTTCGAGCGTTGTGTCGGCTTTACTGAGAGCTTCGTTTACAACGCCAACAATCGACTCAGCGTGTCTGCGTGATGCGATTTCAGGCACAACACCACCATAGAGCTTGTGCTCTTCCACCTGGGAAGCAATTACTGAAGAAATAACCTCTCTGCCATCTTTTACAACCGCAGCGGCAGTTTCGTCACAACTGCTTTCTATAGATAAAATTTTCATAACAATCACCTTACAAGCTAAAATACTTTGTCATCAGCACCGCGTTTTCTGTAGGTTTAGAGTAGTAATTCTTCCTGACAGCAATCGTTTCAAATCCCAGTGCTTTGTAAAGCGAGACAGCAGGCAAACTGCTCTCTCTTACTTCAAGTGTAATAAAACTGAGCTTTTTCTCAAAAGCTACATCAAACATTTTTTCAAACAGCTTTCTGGCGACACCTTTTCTACGGTGCTTTTCTGACACCGCGATATCGAGCAGATTCCCCTCATCAAGCACCGTTTCGAGCACACAGTATCCAACAACTTCGTTATCCTCAAGAGCGACAAATTTGTAGCTGTTTTCTTTCTGGAGCTCGTTGAGAAAACTGTGCTCGCTCCAACCATTTGAAAAACTCTCTTCTTCAATTCTCAACACAGAGCTAATATGCTCCTTTGTCATATTTTCAATAATCATAATGTATCAATAAGCTGGGTAATGGTAGTTTTCAAATCCTCAGCGCACTTTCTGTATGCAAGCATATCCCCGCCAAACGGATCAGCGATACCGATTTCAATATCGTATTTATCGGCAGGAGATTTTTCGAGCACTTTTATATACTCGCGCGGTACACCAAGACTCTCAACTAAAGTTGCCTGATCATAATTCATCGTAACAAACAAATCATAGTCGGAAAGTCTGACGTTAGGCAGAAATCTTGCTTTGTGATTTGTCAGATCAATACCAAGCTGAGCCATTGTTTCTATAGCATTTTTAGCGGCAGGTAAGCCGTCAACTGTTGCAACACCGGCAGAGCGTGCGTGATGTGGCAATCCGTTTTTCTGACACATATCATTAAAAATAGCCTCAGCCATCGGACTGCGACAGGTGTTTCCTGTGCAGATAAAAAGTACATTTTTCATAATATCAATCCTTTGCATCAAACCAAGTTTTGCCTATCTTCGCTTCTGCGACAAGTGGCACATTGAGCTTTGCGGCATTTTCCATCTCTTCCTGCAGAATCATCGCAACCATCATCGACTCGTACGCAGGAGCCTCAACGATGAGTTCATCGTGCACCTGCAGAATCAGTCGCGCAGAAAGACCCTCTTTTTTCAGTCGCTCGTCAACTTTAATCATCGCAATTTTGATGATATCAGCAGCTGTGCCCTGAATTGGTGCATTTCGTGCTACACGCTCACCAAACGAACGTGTGATATGATTACTTGCTGAAAGCTCAGGCAGATATCTTCTTCTCAAAAACAGAGTTTCAACGTACCCCTGCGACTTTGCAAGTTCAATAATATTCTGCATATATGAGTCAATGCCTGAGTAATGAGCAAGATACGACTTGATATAATTTGATGCTTCTTTATTTGTAACGCCGATATCTTTTGCTAGCGAGAAAGCTCCGATTCCGTATACGATACCAAAGTTAACAGCCTTTGCTCTTGAACGCATTATCGGTGTCACCATATTGATAGGCATATTGAACACCTGTGATGCTGTTACCGAGTGGATATCAACATTATCGTTGAAAGCCTTACACATATTTTCATCACCCGAAATATGAGAAAGCACTCTCAGCTCAATCTGTGAATAGTCAGCATCAATCAACACGCAATCATCCTTTGCGACAAAGAAACGTCTGAGCTCTCTACCAAGCTCAGTGCGTACAGGAATGTTCTGCAAATTCGGCTCAGTGGAGCTGATGCGTCCTGTACGGGTTTCAGTCTGGTTGAATGACGAGTGAATACGTTTGTCATCACGGACAACCTTTATCAGAGAATCGCAGTATGTTGACTTGAGCTTTGCGAGTGTACGATATCTGAGAATCATCGAAATAACCGGATGATAGTTGATAAGACTTTCGAGCACATCCGCATTTGTAGAATAACCACTCTTTGTCTTTTTCTTTGCAGGAAGTCCCAAATCCTCAAACAAAGCAACCGCCAGCTGTTTAGGCGAATTGATATTGAATTCATATCCTATCTGAGAGTAAATCTCCTGCTCAAGATTTTCAACCTGAGCTTTGATTTCTTCACCGTATTGTTTAATACCATCAACATCTACTTCGAAGCCGATGTTTTCCATTCGTGCCAGAACTCTTGCAAGTGGTATCTCAATATCGTACAACAGTGAACTCTGCTGAGCTTCTTCGATTTTATTCTTCAACAGCGTATAAAGCTGTGGCATCGCACCATAAACAGCAAAATCTTTGCTGTCATCGTCAGTTGCCGAAACAGAAACCTCATACTGTGCACACAGTTTTTCAAGGTCATACGAAGTAGCGTTTGGATTTAGCAGATAACCCGCAAGAGAAATATCAAAAATCAGATTACTGATTTCAAAACCATGTTTGTCAGCGTAAGAAAATATTTCTTTTGAAGAAAATACAACTTTATTGATACTATTATCTTTTAGAATCTCATCGAGTGCCAAGCTATCTTTGCACACAATAACTTTCTGGTTTATCGCAAACGCTGTGCACACTGGCTCTCTTTTGAGCACATCGTCACCCTCAAAAGCTACAAAAATGCAAACTGGTTCTGCTTTTTCTTTAGTAGCTGTTTTTATTTCTTTCAAAGAACTTTCGCCATCAAGTTCTACGATTTCAAGTTTAGCAACTTCTTTTTCTTCTAATGTTTCAGCTACATATTCAACCTCATCGAGCCCAAGCTTTGAAATAAGCGAGAAAAGCTCGAGTCTGCCCATCATTTTCGATGCTTCAGCCTTGTCTACATCAGAAACGATGTACGAATCAAGGTCAGTATCAACGGGAGCTGTGACACAGATTTCACCGAGCATACGGCTGATTAACGCGTTTTCTTTGCTGTCGATGAGCTTTTTACGCATATTTTCTTTAATATCGAGCTCATCGATGTGGTCATATATATATTCTACACTCTTGAATTTTTTGATTAGCTCAGTCGCACCCTTTGGACCGATTCCCGCAACACCAGGAATATTATCCGAAGTATCACCCTGAATCGCCTTTATTTCAATGAGTTCTTCAGGCGTAACTCCGTACTCCTCTACAACAGTCTGGGGTGTATAAATCATAGTTCCGTTAAGATTTTTCGCAAGGCGCACCGACACCTTGTCCGATACAAGTTGAAGACTATCTCTGTCACCTGTTGCGATAACACATTCATCGCCGTTTTGCTCACACGCTTTTGCAAGTGTTCCCAGAATATCGTCAGCCTCATATCCCTCACAGGTAACAATTTTATATCCCAACAGAGAAAGTAAATCCTTCAACGGCTGTAGTTGCATGTGAAGTTCCTCAGGCATACCTTTGCGGTTAGCCTTGTACAAAGCATAAGCTTTGTGTCTGAATGTCTTTGCCTTCAAATCAAACGCAATCGCAACCATGTCAGGAGTAGTGTCAGCCTTGATTTTTTCGAGCATAGTAAGAAAGCCGTAGATAGCGTTTGTGAACATACCGTCCTTTGTGGTCAGCGGTCTTATTCCATAAAACGCACGGTTTAATATCGAGTTTCCGTCTACTACTAAAAGTTTCATATCT
>JAZSHE010000053.1:0-13971 GCA_045533085.1 Ruminococcus sp. | reverse complement strand
GAAGATAACATTTGTCATACCAGCTGGTACATCGTATGCGTAAACCTTGCTACCATCATATTCGCCAGCGTCTGTCATAGCAACGCCTGGCCATGCGCCGTTGTTTGCGCCACCTGTAATCCAAGCGTAGCAGTTAGCCTTGCCCCAGTTTGCTTTATCAAGGAGATAAATTGTGCGCTCTGTAGGGAACTTGAATGGTGTTGCGTTTGGATCGATCTTTGTATATGTGTAAGAACGTTCCTTTGTATCTGTACCATCAGTAGCTGTGAACTTGATTGTTACAGACTCGTCGAATGCCATATCAGCACCGATTGAGAATGTCTTTGAGCCAGTGAACTTAACAGCAGCAGCGTTGCCAATCTGGTATGTACCTGATGTAGCGTACTCGTTAAGTGTAGCTGTGATTGTAAGAGAGTCAGCAAAGTTGCCGCCTGTGTGTGATACAGAAACGTCAGGCTTTGTAGAAGCACCAGCAACCTCAAGAAGGATTGTGCCGTTTACACCTGAGTTAAATGTAACCTTACCGCCTGAAACAGTAGCAGTAGTGTTATCGTATGTGTTCTTAAGGAGAGTGCCGTCAGAAACGTAAGAACCAACTGTGAGTGTTACGTTTGTGTTAGCACTAGCAGCGATACAAGCAAATACTGTATCAGAAACGCCGTTTTTGTTGTATTCACGAACGAAAGCCTGACCGCTTGTAGCAGAGATAGCTTTGTGTGAACCAGCGCCGACAGCAATATGGTTGTTTCTGAATGTACCAACCTTCTGCCAGTGTGAAAGAACTGACTGGTTGATTGAGTTCCAGTTCATATCAGAACGTAAGAGGTGATCCTTTACGCCTGAGATGTTTGAGCTAACGTATGGACGAGCTGTTTCGTCACCGTAGAAGATCTGGATAGCACCAGGCATGAGCTGGAATGCTGAACCCTGATAGATGAGGTCATTTCTGCACAGCTCTGTATCGTGTGAAGAAATGTATGAAAGTACGTTGAAGCTAGGATCGTTGTTGATCTTGTTAGCGTAGTCAGCGTATGTGTTGTTGATAGAGCCAGCGTTTGGAACACCGCCGCCACCTGTGAATGAGAAGTTGATCTTTGAATCAAAGCCGCCCTGTGTGAAGTAAGCGTCCTTGTTAACACCTGAGCCGTAGTCTTCAGCTGTCATCCAGAAGTCATCTGTCCAAGAAGCAGCCTCAACCTTGCCCTTGTTAGCAGCTCTCCAGTCTTTAAGAGCCTGTGTACACTCGTCAGAAAGAGCTTTCCATGAAGCGAGCTCAACGTGCTTAGCAGTATCGCAACGGAAACCATCGATACCGTAATCTCTTACCCACTCTGAGAGCCAAGCTACGAGATAGTTACGAACAGTCTTTGATTTGCCATTAGCAAAGAATGTGTTGAGGTCGTTCATCTCTTCGTTGTATCTGCCTTCTCTCTGCCACTTTGTCTGCAAGAAAGTAGGAACTGATACTGTTGCATTTGATTCTGTCAGGAAGTCAGGAAGGTCACCGCCGGCTGATTTTGTAAGATCGTCACCACCGAATGGTGTGTGGCCTGCGATACCGCATCTTAACCAGCTTGGACCCCACCATTTTGCCCAAGAATCCTTTGATGCTGCTGAGTTGTAGTCAATTGAACGGTGGTAGTTAGCGTTTGATTTCCAGTTGTAGTACTGGTTTAAAGCGTATTCAACGCCGCCGTATGAAGACATGAATGAACCGAAACCGTACTCGTTCATGTCGTAGATTGTGTTATAACCAGGGTGGTTCATAACGATGTCGAGTACGACACGGATACCGTGCTCGTGAGCTGTGTCTACCATCTCTTTGAATTCAGCAGCTGTACCGAAGTTAGCATCTGTCTGAGTGTAGTCCATAGCGTAGTAGCCGTGGTAAGCGTAGTGCTTAACGGAGTTTGATTTACCTTCGTTAACGATAACGTAACCATGAATCTGTTCGTATGGAGCAGAAATCCAAAGAGCGTTAACGCCGAGGTCATCAAAGTAACCGTCTTTGATTTTGTTTGTGATACCCTTAAAGTCGCCGCCGTGGAATGTAGCCACATCAGAGTTGAGCATGCTGTTTGTAACAACTGAGCCATCTCTGTTGATAAGACGGTTGTAAGAGTGGTCGTTAGCAGTGTTGCCGTTAACAAAACGGTCAGTAAGCAGGAAGTACACAGAAGCGTTATCCCATGAGAAACTGTCCGCACTTGTAACAGCGTTTGTCTGTGCTGTCTCAGTTTCTGCAGCAAAAGTCTGTGTTGTTGCAAATACAGTGAACATAGATGCAATCATAACAATGCTAAGTATTAGAGACAGAGTTCTTTTGAAGTTTTTCACATCAATCTTTCCTTTCAAAATTCTTAAGTGTTGGTGATTATCTCACACCAAACTACCCTACGCTAATTATATAGCTTTTCTCCTAAATATTAAATACATATATTTAACAAATTTGTAACCTGATAAATGTGCATTTTTACCTTTGATGTAAAAATCATAAAGTTTTATTGCTCTTAAAAAACATCGTCTTTGGCAAGGTGCACAATTCGTGGCGCGTATTGTTGTTGAAAACAACGAAGCACTTCGGGGGATGTGTTTAATAGAAAACCTATGTTTATGTATATGTTGACAATATGATGTACGAATATGTCAAAAATAACCCGCGAGTTTTGTTTGTATTGCGAGCAAATGATATGGCGCGAAAAAATAATTTTTTTAGCATATATATAATAAAAAACATAATATAAACTCGTTGACAAACAGGGTGCTTGCCACTATAATTTATTTGACGAAATTTGTATTTTGTCAATATTCTGATTGGGGGTAGAAAGTTGGACAAAAAAGTTATTGTGTCCCTGAGAAATATCTTCTTCGATTATGGTAACGAAGTAATCCTGAATGGTATTAACCTTGATATTTATGACAAGGAGTTTATTACGTTGTTAGGACCGTCGGGTTGCGGTAAAACAACTACACTTCGAATTATCGGTGGTTTTATTGAACCTAAAGATGGTGACGTGTTCTTTGAGGATGAGCGTATCAATGATATTCCTCCTCATAAACGTAATGTTAACACCGTGTTCCAGAAGTATGCTTTGTTCCCACATCTTAATGTTTACGATAATATCGCTTTTGGTCTTCGATTAAAGAAGATGGACAAGCGTGAAATAGAAAACAAGGTCAAGCACATGCTGGCTATTGTTGATTTGAAAGGCTACGAAAAACGTAAAATCAACAATCTGTCAGGTGGTCAGCAACAGCGTGTTGCGATTGCACGAGCACTTGTGTGTGACCCTGATGTTGTGCTTCTGGATGAGCCACTCGGTGCGCTCGACCTCAAACTGCGTAAAGATATGCAGATTGAGCTCAAGAAAATCCAGCAGAAAACAAAGAAAACCTTTGTGTATGTAACTCATGATCAGGAGGAAGCTCTCACAATGAGCGATCGTGTTGTTGTTATGAACAATGGTCATATAGCTCAGATTGGTACTCCTGCTGATATTTACAACGAGCCTGCTGATGCCTTTGTTGCTGACTTTATCGGCGAAGCTAACATCATCAATGGCGTTATGCTTGATGACTGTCGTGTTAACATTCTTGGCAAGGAAATCACCTGTGTTGACAAGGGGTTCGGCAAAAATACTCCTGTCGATGTTGTTATCCGTCCTGAGGATATCGAGGTTGTGTCACCTGAAGATTCTGTTTTGGTAGGAACTGTTGAAGATACAGTCTTTAAGGGAGTTCACTACGAGATGAGTGTCAAGTGCAATAAATGTCAGTGGATTATCCACTCAACAGTTGCTCAGAAGGTTGGTTCAACAATCGGTATGACCGTTGACCCTGACAATATTCACATTATGAGAAAGATGTTCCTGCTTCCAAACAACGAGATTTTCACAACTGTACTGTACAGCGATGAGGAAGCTAACACTATTACAATATCTATAGAAGATAATGAAATTGAAGTGCCTAATTGTTACTACGCAGAAGGCACAAAGCTTCACATTATCCTGCCACCATCAGGTCTTCATATCGCCGGTGACGGTGTTGGTGACCTTGATGAGGTATATATCGAGTCAGTTATCTGGAAGGGTGAGCACAACGAAATCATCCTTGAGTCAGATGAAAGAAAATGGCTCATGCAAAGTGATCAGGACGAGCAGGTTGCTACTTACGTTCCGATAAGCTTTGATTTTTCAAAGGCTACCTTTCATGTAATTGAGGAGGATAACGCCGATGAAGACTAAAAAGACAGCATATCCGTACCTTTTGTGGATGCTTCTTTTTACCATTGTACCTATCTGTATGGTTGTTTACTACGCTTTTACGGATGCAAACGGCAATTTCACTTTTGATACATTTGTCAGCGCAGCCGATTACTCACAGGTGTTTTTGTATTCACTGTGGGTGGCGCTTATATCAACCTTTATCTGTTTAGTGCTTGCATATCCGCTGAGTTTTATGATTTCGAGATGTGAAGAGCATAAGCAGAGCATGATAATTATGTTTATCATGGTTCCGATGTGGATGAACTTTCTGCTGAGAATTTATGCGTGGGTTCAGATTTTACAGAACTACGGTCCTCTTGATACAATGTTGAATTTCTTTGGCATAGATGTCACTCTCATCGGTAACTCGGGTGCAACTATTCTTGGTATGGTATATGAGTTTCTGCCGTTTATGATTCTGCCGATTCACACGGTTATGAGCAAAATCGACAACTCTCTAATAGAAGCCGCACAGGATTTGGGTGCGAACAAATTTTATGTGTTTAAAAATGTTATTTTTCCATTGTCAGTACCTGGTATCATTTCAGGTGTAACAATGGTATTTGTACCAACAGCGAGCACATTCTTAGTTGCTCAGTACTTGGGTGGCACACAGTTTATGATTGGTGACGTTATCGAACGAGTATTCCAGTCTGATCACCACACAGGTTCTGCTATCGCGTTGGTGCTTATGGTAGTAATACTCGGCTTCCTTGTGTTTATGAACAAATTTGGTGACGAGGAGGCGGTTGGTGTATGAAAAAGCTCTCAAGTAAACTTTACTTTGGTTTTATTATGGCGTTTTTGTATCTGCCGCTTATCTACCTTATTGCGTATTCCTTCAACGACGGAAAAACCTCCGTATGGAAGGGTTTTACGCTCAAATGGTATGTAGCATTGTTTCAGGATTCGCTCATTATGCAGTCGCTGTACAATACTTTGCTTGTAGCACTTCTTGCTTCGGTTTTTGCGACAGTTCTCGGAACGCTTGCTGCTATCGGTATTTACAACTTTAAGGGCGGTTACAGAACCGTTGTTCAGACTGTTTCTAACATTCCTATCATCAATCCGGAGATTGTAACAGGTGTATCGTTGATGCTACTCTTTACAATGGCTGGTACAATTTTTAATTTTGAGATGGGTTTTGTTACCGTGCTTCTGGCACATATCGGATTTTGTACACCGTATGTTATTCTGAATGTTACGCCACGACTCAAGCGTATGGATAACAGTATTTATGAAGCGGCTCTCGACCTTGGATGCAGTCCTATGAAGGCTTTTTTCAAGGTTGTTCTCCCTGAGATTATGCCTGGTATATTCTCAGGTATGCTCATCAGCTTCACTTACAGTCTGGATGATTTTGTTATCACTTACTTCACACGAGGCAGTAAGTTCCAGACACTGCCTATACAGATTTATACGATGACCCATCAGCGTATAAATCCAAAAGCCAATGCACTGTCAGCTTTGCTTTTTGTTGCTATTTTGTTGATACTCATCCTTATCAATATAAAAAGCGGCAAAGACGCTGAAAAGTCGCGTGCTTAATTTGTTTTTGGGAGTAGAAAATGAAAAGAAAACTATGCGTTCTTTTATGCCTTGTAATTACTGTGTTGCCACTTTGTCTTTCGGGTTGTGGTGGCACCAGTAGCGGTTATGAGGGTGAAATCAATGTATATAACTGGGGTGAGTACATCTCAAACGGTGACGATGGCACACTCGATGTTATCGAGGCTTTCGAAGAAAAGTATAATATCAAGGTTAACTACACTAACTTTGAAACAAACGAAGAGCTGTATAACATCCTGACAAACTCCAACTCATCATACGATGTTATCATTCCGTCTGACTATATGATCAGTAAACTCAGAACAGAGGGAATGCTCGAGAAAATCGACTTTAACAATATCCCGAACTACAAGTATATTATGGACAGATATAAAACCTCGTCTTATGATCCGACGGGCGAGTATTCTGTTGCATATACAACCTGCGTTGTTGCGCTCGGATATAACAAAAAGATTATGGGCGAAAACTCAGTTACAGGTTTTAAGGATTTGTGGGACGAAAAAAATGCGGGCAAAATTCTGATGTTCAACAACTCGCGTGATTCGATGGCGATTGCGATGCAACTTTGTGATCCTCCTATCAATCCGGGTGCAGATACTTTTACTACTGCTGATATTGACAGAGCAACCGAAAAGCTTGTAGAGCAGAAACCACTTCTCAAAAAATATGTTATGGATCAGGTCTTTACTGAGATGGAAGGTTCGCAGGCTGGTATTGCTCCGTACTACGCGGGCGATATTTACACAATGATGCAGAATAATCCTGACCTCGACTATTGTTTGCCTGAGGAAGGTTCGAACCACTTCGTTGACGCAATGTGTATTCCGACTTGTTGTCAGAATAAGGAGTATGCTGAGTTGTTCATCAACTTTATGTGTGAGCCTGAGATTGCTCTTGCAAATGCAGATTACATCGGCTACGGTACACCAAACAGCGGTGCATACGAAATGCTTGACGATGAGGTGAAAAACTGCGAGCTTATATATCCGCCTGATGAATATCTTGATAAGTGCTACACTTTCTCGAATATTCCGAGCGACGTGTATGTTTATATGCAGGAGAAGTTCGTTAAAGCTTGTTCGTCCTCTGCTGAAATAACCGATGTTGGCAGTGACACAGGTGCTGACCCAAAATACACAGTGATTGTATGTATACTGCTTTCTGCAGTTATCGTTGCGACAATATATATGCTTACATCAAGTGTTGTAAAGTCTTTTAAGAACCGCGGGAAAATCAGAAAAAGATAATCGATAAATTAAAAAGGCTATCTCGTTTTAAGCGAGATAGCCTTTGTTATATATCTGTATTATTTTCTGATGCTTTTCAACTGACGAGAATTTTCGTCGTACAAATCTCCTGCTATTGCGATTTTGCGCAGGATATTTTTCATAGTTTTATCAAGAGCTCCGTCTTTTGAATAATCAGCAGGGAAGATGAAGTCAACTCTGTCCTCGAGCAGAAGTTGTTCAACCTTTGCTTTGTTGGCGTCTGTGTATACAGCAATTGACTGACCGCCGTAGGCTTTCATCATCTTCATACAAGGAACATCGGACAAACCGTCACCGATATAAATCATATTGCAAAATGGAACACGCTTTGAGTCGTCAGGCATTGAGCGGTTGAGATCAACGTCGTTTGCAACATCGAGAACACCTTTGTTGATACGATACACAAACTGAGTTTTGTTTGTGTAGTTAACAGCAGTTTTAGGCCACACCGGCTGTCCTGTTTCGTCGTAGTAAAACTCGCAGGCGAAAATCTCCTTGAACTTATCGCTGATTGATGAGCCTTCGATAATTTCTTTCAAGCCGGATGAAATTATGTAGTGTTCAACGCTCACACCGATGAGTGCACCGTACTGATTCACTCTGTCGAACCATTCGGTAACGCCCTTGAACAGTTCGATGTCTTTGCCGGTGTTTACAAGGGTTTCTCTGGTAAGAGTGATTCCTTTTTCCTTGGATTTCTGAATCATAACGTACATATACGCAAGTATTGAGTCCATGTGCTCGGAAAATCCAAAGCCGTTCGCCGCTGCCCAGAAGTCAGATGACTGCATTGAAAGACTCGGAATGAAAGTGTAGTCCTGCATATCTTTTGTGCACAGCGTTTTATCAAAGTCGTACATAATCGCAACTATCGGTTTGTCAGACATAGAAATAATTCCTCTCAAGAAAAATAGCTAGAGATATATAATTCGCTAAAAGAATAATATTAGTATTCCAATACTTCAATATACTCGATGATAACATCGTCGAGTGGTCTGTCCATACCATCTGTTGAAACAGCAGCGATAGCGTCAACAACGTCCATACCTTCGTAAACCCAGCCGAATACTGTGTAGCCGCCGTCAAGATATGTATTGTCGTTTGGACACTGGTTGATGTAGAACTGGCTGCCGTTTGTATCAGGACCAGCATTTGCCATAGCAACTGAACCACGAACGTTAGAAGCGTACTCAGAAACTTCATTGTCGAACTCTGTGCCGTAAGCAGAAGCACCGCCTGTGCCGTTGAAGTTAGTGTAGTCGCCTGCCTGAATCATAAAGTTGTTGATAACTCTGTGGAAGATAGTTTTGTCATATCTTCCAGCCTCTGCAAGAGCAATAAAGCTGTTTGTTGCAAGTGGAGCAATCTCATCTAAGAATCTCATTGAGATGTCGCCCATGTTTGTGTGGATGATAGCAACAGTCTCGCCTTTTTCAGGTTCTCTTGTTGCGTAGTCCGCATCGACAGTAACATCTTCGGCAACTTCGATATCGTTGATGTCAAGTAATGCATCTGTTGTTTTTGCTTCAAAAGTCATTTTGGTTTCCTCGCTTTGTGATGAATTGTTTGTTTTGGTTGTTGTGCCTTTATATACAACGTCGTTACCGCAAGCGGCAAGAATTGTTGCACACATAAGAACTGCTACAACCATTGAAAGTATTCTTTTCATAGTATCTTTTCCTTTCTTGTCAAAAAGACTAAATAGATTTTAATATATATTCCTTTTCTTTTCAATAGCAAAACTCAAATTTTCAAACAATGTTCATATCATTTGGCTTTTATTTTGCATATCCTTTTGAGCTGTGTCATAAATTCTATAAAGAGAAAATCTAAGGAGGATATAAAATGACAGGCTATTTACCGGAGGGGAAGCTCATTAACACCTGTGATAACGTGAGAACTCTGTCATCCCTTACAAATATGCGTGAAGCGAGGTTGAACTCAAAAATACTTGAAGCAAGAGCTACTGTGTGTGATGCTCATCACAATCTGATAGTTGATTTAGGTTGCATCAAGGGGATAATTCCGCGCGAGGAGGGTGCTGTCGGGATAAAGGAGGGAACCGTTCGCGATATAGCGGTTATTTCCAGAGTGAATCGCCCCGTGAGTTTTGTCATTACTGACTTTATTAAAAGTGAAAACGGAGACACAATAGCTGTTTTATCACGCGAAAAAGCTCAGCGTATGTGTCTTGAAAATTATATCAGCACATTGTCTGTAGGAGATGTTGTGCCCGCTAAAATCACTCACCTTGAGGCGTTTGGTGCGTTTGCTGACATCGGATGCGGTGTGATTGCCTTGATGCCGATTGATGCGATATCAGTATCGAGAATTGAGCATCCGAAAGAGCGTTTTGCGGTAGGAATGGACATCAAGGCTGTAATTAAGTCCATCGAAAACGGCAGAATAAGTCTGAGTCACAAAGAACTACTGGGTACATGGAAAGAAAACGCTGATAATTTCACCGCTGGTGAAACCGTGTCTGGTGTTATTCGTTCGGTTGAAAATTATGGCGCTTTTGTTGAATTGACACCAAATCTTGCCGGTCTTGCTGAGCTGAAAGAGGGCGTGAAAGTTGGTCAGCGAGCGAGTGTATATATCAAGAGCATCATTGAGCCTAAAATGAAGATTAAGCTGATTATAATTGATACATTCGATTCTGAGTTTGTGCTTGAAAAACCGAGATATTACTACAAAGGCGATCATATCGATGAATTTGTGTATTCTCCGTCTATGTGTGAAAAACACATATCTACCTCGTTTTGCTGATAAGTCTCCTGCTTTTTATTGACTAAAATTTGTCTCGATGATACAATTTGTACATAAAATACAAGCAGGAGAATGTTATGGATAATTATGTAATAGAAATAGCGATATTGATTATAGTTATGCTATCACTCGTTGTGGGCATTGTTGCAATTTCGCTTATACTTAAGAATAAAAACGTAAAACCTGATATGTCGGAGTTTGAAAGTAAAAACGAAAAACAGCTCAGCATGTTAAGACAGGAGTTGTCACAGAGTGTTGCAACTTCTGTGAAAAATATGGGTGATATGATTTCACTCAATCAGCAGAATTTCGCAAATATTCAGGCTGAAAGCTCAAAAGCAATCGAAGAGCGGTTGAAAACTTTTGCTCTTGAAAACGAGCAGAAACTTGAGCTTATCCGCAGGAGTGTTGAACAAAAGCTCAGCTATATTCAGGAGGACAACAACAAACAGCTCGAAAAAATGCGTGAGACTGTTGATGAAAAACTCCAGAAAACCCTCGAAGATAAAATGAACAAATCCTTTGCGCTTGTATCAGAGCGACTCGAACAGGTGTATAAAGGATTGGGTGAGATGCAAAGCTTAGCTTCTGGTGTCGGTGACCTCAAAAAGGTTCTGTCAAACGTTAAAACCCGTGGTATCTTAGGAGAAATTCAGCTGTCTGCAATTTTAAAAGAGATACTCTCTGTTGAGCAGTATGATGAGAATGTTCGAACAAAGCACAACTCCCGCGATGCGGTCGAATTCGCGATAAAGCTTCCTGCTGATGACGATAGCTTTGTTTATCTTCCTATCGATTCAAAATTTCCGGGTGATACATATTCAGCTTTGCGTGATGCGTATGATTCGGGTTCGAAAGAAGCGGTTGAACTTGCCGCAAAAGCTCTTGTCACCACAATAAAGAAAGAGGCTAAAGATATACGGGATAAGTATATCGATCCGCCATACACAACCGAATTTGCTATTATGTTCCTGCCGTTTGAGGGCTTGTACAGTGAAGTTGTCAATCGTGGCCTTGTTGAGGTTTTGCAGCGTGAATATAAGGTTAATGTGGCGGGACCAAGTACAATGGCGGCACTTCTGAACAGTATTCAGATGGGCTTTAGGACTCTGGCTGTACAAAAACGCAGTGCTGAAGTATGGGAAGTGCTGGGTTCTGTCAAGAAAGAGTTTGACACATTTGCAGATGTATTATCGAAAGCTCAACAGCACATCAGCCTCGTGACAAAAGACCTTGATACTTTGGTTGGAGTTCGCACACGTCAGATACAGCGTAAACTCAAGGCTGTTCAGTCAGTTGATGCAATAGCGCAATTACCTGATGTTGATGAAGAATAATTGAATTAATAAACACCCCTTTGGCAATACTTAAGTTAAGTAACGCCAAGGGGGATTTTTGTTGTACTATAATAAGGTTGAAATCAGTTGTGTTGATACATCAAAACTTAAGGTGCTCAGCGAAAAAGAAAAACGTGAACTTTTAGATGTTATACGCAACGGTTCAAAAGAAGAGTCAAAAGTTGCGCGCGAAAAAATGATTAATGGTAATTTGAGACTTGTGCTGTCAGTGATTCAACGTTTTGTGAACCGTGGCGAGAATCTGGATGACCTTTTTCAGGTTGGTGTAATCGGACTGATAAAAGCGATAGATAATTTTGATCCTACACTTGATGTCCGTTTCTCAACCTATGGTGTGCCGATGGTCTGTGGTGAGCTTAGAAGATATCTCAGGGATAACAATTCAATCCGTGTATCGCGTTCGATGCGTGATACAGCATACCACGCTATGCAGATTAAAGAGGATCTTACAAATAAAAACGGCAAGGAACCTACGGTAGAAGAAATCGCTAAGGTTATGGATGTACCAAAAGAAAATGTTGTACTGGCGTTAGAAGCTATCGTTGAACCTGTGTCACTATACGAACCTGTTTTTTCTGAAGGGAACGATACCATCTACGTTATGGATCAGGTAGGAGATAAGGTTGATGATAACGACTGGCTTGATGAAATAGCAATAAAAGAAGCTATCAGAAAATTGTCCGACCGCGAAAAGAAGATACTGTCGTTAAGATATTTCAAGGGTAAAACCCAGATGGAAGTAGCTAACGAAATCGGTATCAGTCAGGCTCAGGTCAGCCGTATCGAAAAAGGAGCACTCGATTCTATAAAGCGTGAGATATAATAAAACGCACAGCTTGTGTAAAAACAAGCTGTGCGTTTATCGTTATATTATACCCATATATCCTGCGGCGATTCCGAGTGTAGCGGATAGCACCACAATAATTATCGGGCTTAATTTCTTGTAAAGAAGTAAAAACAGCATAACAGCAAACACAAAAAGTGAAAACCAGAAAGCAGATGTCGCAAATACAGATGTAGAAAAACCGTTAACAAAGAAGATTTCCGTAGCGATTGATACAACCGTAGCGGCGATAAGTCCGACAACAACGGATTTTAGTCCGAACATAGCTCCTTGTACAGATTTACTGTTTTTGAATTTGTCATATATTTTTGCGATAATGAGGATGATTAAAAAAGCAGGGAGCACAACACCTGTTGTCGCACAAACTGCTCCGAAAAATCCTCCAACCTGTGAACCGACGTATGTTGAAATATTTACAGCAAATGCACCGGGAGTACTCTCGCTGACAGCAATAAAATCAACAAGCTCGGCGGTTGTCAGCCAATCGTGTTTTATAACTGTTTCCTGAATGAACGGAATCATCGCGTAGCCACCACCAAAGGTGAAAGCGCCGATTTTTAAGAATTCAAGAAATAAAACCAGATATATCATTTGAGTTCATCGCCTCGCTTTCTTGCGATGATAGAAGCAACGATACCGATAACAGCGCTCGAAAGAATGATAACAAGAACGTTAGTCGGAGTGAACACCACAAGCGCAAATGCTGCTGCCATAATGCAGTATGCGAGCTTGTGTTTAGGCGCTTTTTTGAACATCGAGATAACAGCTTTGATGATGAGTGCAAGCACTCCTGCTCTTATACCTGTGAAAGCGTATTTAACAATATCGTAAGAGCTGAATTCGCGTAAAAATAACGAGATTAGAAAGATGATAACAAAAGATGGGAGCACTACTCCTAATGTTGCCATAAATGCACCGATAACTCCAGCTACCTTGTAGCCGATGAATGTAGCCGCACATATAGCGATTGGACCTGGTGTGGATTCGGAGATAGCGACAACATCGAGCAAATCCTCTCCGCTTATCCATTTTCTTCTTTTTGAAGTTTCATTTTCGATGATCGGGATCATTGCGTAACCACCGCCAAAGGTTACGACACCGATTTTCATAAATGACAGTAGCAGCTGAAGGTACAGCTTTAGTTTACTTTTTTTCATATCAGTTCTGTTTCCTTACGATTTTATAGTCGTCGCTGAATTTAAAATAACTGCAGTTGTCAAGTGATGATTGCATGAACTTTGCCATATCATCCTCGTCAAGATTGACCATACACTCGTAGCAGTCGTAGTATTCGTTGTAAATATAGTGTGCGCAGAATTCGCAGTTTGAATTAGCCATAATATCACCACCGTGAAGTATTGTATCAAAAAGTTGAAAACTATGCAAGAAATAAAACGGATGTCCAAAAAAGACATCCGTTTAAATTGGGGCAAGTGCAGGAAATAAATTACGTAACAATGTGTAGATTGTTAGTATAACCAGAAAAGTCCACAGATATTTTGTTTTCAATAGCGTGAAAGGTGGCTTTTTGCCAAAAACAAAAAACAGTAGCTCAATGTATAGCCATAGCGCTACCAGTATAAAAAACACGGGTAAAAAGTTCTGCCTGAGCGATAGCGGTATATTGCCATTGAGAAGTGCGAGTACCGAGCGTGTCAGTCCGCATCCAGGACAGTTGAACTGAAACATTGTGTAGGAAGCACATGGTAACATCAGATGAGTGTAGTTGGATAAAAACTTTGCAGTGAAATATATAGCAGGAATCGCAGCAAAGGGGAGAAGAATAACGAGTGTTCTGATTAATTTATTATTTTTATTCATAGTGTTATAAAAATCGGGGCGGTCATTCCGCCCCGAAACTCAGTTGTAGTATCAGTATACTAAGCCGCTAAGTAAAT
>JAZSHE010000254.1:0-25610 GCA_045533085.1 Ruminococcus sp. | reverse complement strand
AGCAGTTCGAGATCAACTCTGGGTTTGTTATAAAAACCATCAACAAAACCTTTAGAAACAAGTTTAATAAGATTTTCATAACCTTTGTTATTCTCACAAAGTAATACAAGGTGATAATATTCTTTGTCAAAATCAAAGTTTTTATCAAAGCGGGAACGAGGTGCAACGTACACCTCACATCCGATAACAGGTTTTATTCCTTGATTTTTACAAGCTCGGTAAAAATCAATAACACCATACATTACACCGTGGTCTGTTATAGCAAGGGCTGTTTGTCCGAGATTTTTTGCAGCACTAACAAGCCTGTCGATGCGACAGGCTCCATCAAGTAAACTGTATTCGCTATGAACATGCAAGTGTGTAAATGCCATTTTTATACCTTTCTTTATTTTTGAACAACGGCTCCAAAATTACCATCACAAACCTTTATAGTAATTTTGTCTCCATTTTCAACATCCCGAACCGATGATATAGTCGAGCCTTTATCATCAGTAACGTAGGAATATCCACGCATCATAACCGCTACAGGATTAAGTGCTGATAGCTTTGATGCAGTTTTCATAAGATTCTGGGATTTATCATCTATAAAACGCTCAGAAAATTTCAACAATCTATCGGACAAAGACTGAATATCTTTTTCAGCATTTTCGATTCTATTCAAAGGTGAATATGCAACAAGCAGACGGGATGCGTTTGCAATCAGTCGGTCATACTCTTGTATCTTTTTATCTACTAAAACTGACAAATACTGTTTTTGTGCCATCAGCTCACTGAGTAGTTCGTCTTTGTCAGGTACAGCCAGTTCAGCCGCAGCAGACGGAGTCGGAGCTCTCAAATCAGAAACAAAATCACAAATGGTGAAATCGGTTTCGTGTCCTACCGCAGAAATAACAGGAGTGTCGCACTCATATATAGCCCGCGCAAGATTCTCGTCGTTAAACGCCCACAAATCCTCCATCGAACCTCCACCTCTGCCGATAATAATGACATCAGCAATAGATTTTTCCGAGAAGAGTTTAATAGCATCAGTTAACTGTTGTGCTGCATTTTCTCCTTGTACGAGTACAGGGCACATAATAATGTCAGCTGATGGATAACGTCGCGACAAAATGTTGAGGATATCTCTGACCGCTGCACCCGTAGGCGATGTGATAACACCAATAGTTTCAGGGAATTTCGGCAACAGCTTCTTGTGTTCTTTATCGAATAATCCCTCTTTAGTAAGCTTCTCTTTTAGCTGTTCGAACTGAAGTGACAGAGCACCAACGCCATCAGGTTGCATATCCTCAACATAAAGCTGATATTGTCCTGACGGTTCATACACTGAAACTCTGGCGCGTAAAATAACCTTCATTCCGTTTTGAGGCTTGAACCTCAGATTTTTTGCAGCATAAGAGAACATTACAGCTTTGACTACGCTCTTCTCATCTTTGAGAGAAAAGTAAATGTGGCCGCTGCTGTAATGGTCAGTAAGGTTCGAAATCTCTCCTTCTAAAAACACGAATCTGAGATTCTGGTCATTATCGACGAGAGATTTTATATAAAAATTCAGTTGTGATACGGTAATAATCTTCGGTGTATTCATCATAATTTCAGTTATTCTTTATGCAATATAGAAGTGAGAACAGCTATACCACAGGCATTATCAGTGGAATACTGTGGCTCACAGAAAGTACAATCAAATTTATTTAAAATATTTTCGCGGATAATGGAATTAGACATAACTCCTCCGGCAAAAACAACAGGCATATCACCATAAGCTTCAAGGATATTCTCTGTCATTTTAATCAGAGCTTCTTCGATGTATTTCAGGCACAAAGCAGCTACGTATGACTTGTCATTTGTATCAGCGAGCGCTTTTGAGCAAATATTTTCCACTCCACTAAGACAACAATTACATCCTTTTACTGTAGGTCTGGCTTTTAAAGGTCCGCTGTAAGAACAAGCAAGTTTTTCGAGTTCCTTACCACAAGGAAAGGAACAACCAAGCATAAGTCCAACTCTGTCAACAAGCTGTCCACCGTTCAAATCAAGTGTTTCGCCAACTAGTTCAACCGGGAGAATGTCGGCTTTTTCATAGCCATCTGATGGAGAATTGACGTAAAGCGCATCTGTGGTACCACCGCTTACATGAAAAGCAAGAAAAGGCTTATACAACAAATCAAGTTGTTTTGTCGAATACAAAGCCGCACAAATGTGTCCCTGCTGATGTGAAAGTTCATACAATGGTACGTTTAAAGTTGAGCTGAGTATTCTTGCAACTGAGCTTCCAACAGTAAAGCACGGCATATATGAGCCACTCATTTTTCGCGGTGTAAATGACGCACCCACCGCTTTAATTTCAGATACATCACATCCCCACTCAGAAAACAATTCCTCCACAAGCAGTGGCAATTGCTGTGTGTGATGAAAAACTGCGTCTGATTGTCTGAGTCCAAGTTCACCTTTTTTAACAGGTAAAAGCTTGCGTTTCTGAACAACTATGCCACTAACATCATCGTAAAGACATACTGATGTTGTGTAGTTGCTGGTGTCGATTCCAAGAAACTTACTCATTGATAGACTTAGCGATTGCTCCGAGGACGCCGTTTACAAACGCGCTATCATCAGGAACAGAATATTTTTTAGCGAGTTCAACCGCTTCGTTGATAGAAACTGACACAGGCACATCATCAACGTAAAGCATCTCGTATACTGCAAGACGCAAAACTGCAAGCGAAACCTTTGAAATACGGTTGATTTTCCATCCGGATTTAAGGTTTTTACAGATAAGCTCATCAATCTGCTCTGAGTTTAAAAGAATTCCCTTTACACATACAACAGCATAATCGCTCATCTGCTCGCCGTTTGAATCAACACAGTTATCAACAAGTTCTTCAATATCTGTATCAGAAAACAATGTTTCAAAACTAAGGATAAATGCCTGCTCACGCTTTTTATATCGAGAGATAGCGTTATGGTTAGAGTTTTTGTTTTCAACAGTGTTTTCAGCTTTGTTTAAAGTATCACACATAATTATACCTCTTACATATATTTTTACTTGTACATTATAACATACATCACGTTTTTTGTAAACAAAAAAAGACGACACAATGTGCCGTCTTTCAGGAATATTTTTATTTATTATTTGAGATTTTCAACAGCGATAATAACGCTTGTTTCTTTGTTGAAATCAGGTGCGTCGATTTTATATGTTTCATACGCTTTTACGTCCTGAACACGTACTGAATATGTTACACCACCAAGGTAAGCGTTTCCGTCTGAACAAGACTTGTATCTGATGTAGACATCGCCAAGGTCATCTGATGTGAGATTTGTAACAATAAACTGACCATCAACAAAGTCAACACCAACTACACCCTCTAAAAGTGGGAACTCACTAGCCATAACAGCCATTGAATCGATACACTCAAACTTCTTTACATCGCTGTAAGCAACAGGTTCGCTATTAGTGAAAACAATCATTGACTGGTGTGGTGGAAGGTTTGTAGGATTGAACACACAAGTTTTATCCTCATCATATTCAACAGTAATAGATGAATATGATACAATTTTCTCTGAAGTGTTCTCGACAATAATAGCAAGTATATCAGTTACATCCTGTACAGCACCAAGCTCGTTGTAAGAACCTGTATATTTACCAATAGACTTTACAACAATATCTGTATCCTTAATCTCTAAAGGTAACTCTACAAAAGTCTGCTCAGCATCCTCTGAATAACCTGTGATAGCAGAGATATCAGCACTACCCTGCTGTGGAGCGTTGTCAACAGAAATGATTTCTGTGTTGTATTTATATTCTTCGTCTACACCCATCTTACATCCAGTTAAAACAAAAGTCATACAAACAAGTACGAGAATAACAGTTGTAAGTATTCTCAAAGATAATTTTGTGTTTTTCATAATAATTCTCCTTTAATAACTAAGAGTCAGATCACCTGACTTGATAATACCAGTTTTTCTCATACCTTCGCTGATTACAAATGTGATCAACGCAGGTGCCACAATATGCATAATCAGAATTTCAACAATGGTAATTACGGGTGAAACACCGCTATTGACCATGGTTGAATACGTTACAAGCTGACCAACAAGTCCTGATGTACCCATACCAGCTCCTGACGCATCACACGTCATTTTTAATACACACGTTGATATCGGTCCCAGTATCGCGCTGGCTATAATTGGTGGCAACCATATTATCGGCTTTCGCACAATATTCGGCATCTGAATCATCGATGTGCCGACACCTTGAGAGATAAGTCCTGCGAACTTGTTTTCTCTGTAACTCATAACAGCAAAACCTACCATCTGAGCACTGCATCCCACAACTGCGGCTCCACCTGCTATACCTGAAAGTCCGATAATAACAGCAATCGCTGCGGAACTTATCGGCAACGTCAGGAACATACCCATCAAAACAGCAATCAATATACCCATAACAAAAGGTTGCTGCTCAGTAGCAAATTGTATCATTTCGCCTAAAATAATATTAACGCGTGAAATATACGGACCACACATCAAAGCAAAAACAGTTCCGACACCAATAGTCACAACAGGCGTCAGAAGTATATCGAGCTTTGTTTTACCGCTGATAAGATTGCCGATTTCTATCGCAATAAACACGGAAAGAAACGCACACAGCGGATCGCCAACACCCTGCACAATAACTGCTCCGTTGCTAAAAACGCGTCCGCTGACAATAGCAGCGGAAAAAGCACCGATAAAACCAACAACGCCTGCAGATACTGTAACAAGAGGGCTGTAACGGAACTTGGATGCAACGCTGACACCTATACCCACACCCATCATCGCTTTTGCAATAGATGCGATATATGATATGTACATACCGATATCCCCCGGTATATAGCTACCAATCTGGCTGAGGATGGTTCCGACTATAAGTGTTGCAAACAAACCAAGTGCCATTCCTGAAAGTCCGTCAATGAAAATATGATTAAGAACTTTTCTGACAGTCTTCAATTTTTGCACTCCTATTTTTAATCTTATGAAGATAATAACACTTCCGGCGAGAAAATACAAGAGTATTTTTCTAAAACAGAATTAAAATTAAAAAATTTCACAAATTTAGCATATTAAAGCAAAATAAGGTTGAATTTTACTGAAAAAATGTTAAAATATATTGTGATTGCGACCAGCAAATTTCTATATATAAGGAGCAATATATGATTACTAAGTACTACTCAAACAAAGACGAGATTTACAAGACCTATGATAAAGATGACCTCGGATTTGTCTACTCAAAAGAGTCAACCACCTTCAAGGTGTGGGCTCCTGCTGCCAGCCAGGTACTGCTTAAGCTCTACTCGACCGGTTCTTATCAGGAGGACGGAGCAACAGTACTTGCAATTAAACAAATGAAAAAAGATGAGTCAAACAATGTATGGAGCGTCACTGTTGACGGCGATTTACATGGTGTATATTACACTTATCTCGTGCAGAATGCCAACAAAATCAACGAGACTCAGGATATCTACTCTAAAGCTACCGGCGTCAACTCTGCACGTTCAATGGTTGTAGACCTTGAACGCACCAATCCTGAGGGATGGGAAAACGACAAGCACATTCTTGTTGACGAACAGACCAAAGCTATCATCTGGGAAATCCACGTAAGAGACTTCTCGTCATCAAACACAAGTGGTGTAAGCAAAGCTCACCGCGGAACATACCTTGCGTTTACTGAAACTGACACCAAAGTTCCGTACACCAACTCTCCTACTTGTCTCAAATACCTCAAAGAACTCGGCATCACCCACGTTCAGCTCAACCCTGTGTTCGACTTTGGTTCAGTTAACGAAGCTACAGGCGTTGAATACAACTGGGGTTATGACCCTGTTAACTATAATGTGCCAGAAGGTTCATATTCAACAGACCCATATCACGGCGAAGTAAGAATAAAAGAATTCAAGCAGATGGTTAAAGCTCTCCATGATGCAGGAATCGGTGTTGTAATGGACGTTGTGTACAACCACATGTACTCAGGCGACGACTCTTGTTTTGAAAAAACTGTTCCTAACTACTATTTCAGAAAACAGGGCAACAGATACTTAAACAGCTCAGGCTGTGGTAATGTTACAGCAAGCGAAAAAATCATGTTCAGAAAATTCATGATTGACTCTCTTAGATACTGGGCAACTGAATATCACATTGACGGCTTCAGATTCGACCTTATGGCTTGTCACGATTACGAGACTATGAACCTCATCCGTGAAGAGCTTGATAAAATCGACCCTAGAATCCTTATGTACGGTGAACCATGGACAGCTGACAACGGCGACAATGGCATCTCTGGTGATGATTGCTGTTCAAAGAGCAACGCGAAAAAGCTTTCCAGCAGAATCGGTATGTTCAATGACGATATGAGAAACGGTATCAAAGGTGGCTCTGACGACGGTACAAAGGGTTATATCCAGGGTTCAAACTTCGACACATACAAAGTGCTCGCTGGTATGCTCGGCGCATCAAGTGACACCTTTGGCAGATGGGCTAAACGTCCTTCACAGTGTATCACATACGCTTCTGCGCACGATAACCTCACCCTTTGGGATAAGTTGCTCAAATCAAACTATCTCAAAGACTTCAACACTACTGATACAAAAATCATTGACCAGAACAAGCTCAGTGCTGTTTTCATTATGATGTCGCTTGGTATCCCGTTTATGCTCGCTGGTGAAGAATTCGGCAGAACAAAACTCGGTGAACACAACAGTTACAAATCTCCTGATAGCATAAACTCCATTGACTGGACCAGAACAATCGAGTACAAAGAGCTTGTGGATTACTACAAGGGTCTTATCGCTATCAGAAAGAAGTTCTCGTTGTTGACAGACGCAACTGAAGAATCAGTTCACAAAACATACATGACCTACAACGGAAAGGTTATCGCTGGTACAATGGCTAACATCAACGCTAGTGATGACGAGTACAAATATATGGCAATTGTAATCAATAACACCTCAGAAAAATGTCCGTTTGAACTGAAGTCAAAGTATCCGCTACCTGAAAAATGGTACGTTATTGTTGACCACGATTCAGCTTCCGGCGAAGCTATCAGAGCATTTGATAACAAAATGGAAATCAGACCACACTCTGCTTTCGTTATCGTTGACGCTGACAGCTATGACAAACTTCACCACATTACTGATAAAAACACAGTTCCATACTATAGCATAAACTTATGATTCTATAAGATTCCCCGTGTACTAATATGAAGTACACGGGGATTTTTTATGTATCTATTATTGTTATATTATTAAAATCTATTTCGAGCTGTGACAAAACCGCATCCTTGATAATCAGCGGCGAATCATCGACAAGTTCTTTTTTCAGCACAGTTACTGTACAGGATTCGTCGCTTATCATGCACAGGCATTGCGAAAAACCTTTGCTTTTAAGAATGTTTTCGATATTGGTTTCTGTAACAATATTATCTTCCAACTTGTTAAGCTGTTCTACCGCAAGAGTTTTTGCCTCATCGGATGAATCAGCAAGTTCGAGGGTTTCCTTAGCTATTTCAACAGCGCTATCTCTTGCTTGTTCTCGTTCAACCTCAGCTTTTGCAAAATACTCCTGAGCTTTTGTCGTTTGTTTTGACACCTGACTGAGTTCATCGTCTGTAGCCTGAACCTGCGCGTTGACATAAGTCGCTGCGCCCAGTTCTTTGTTAACCTCGCCTATGAGAGCTGAATTATCAGAAAACTGCCAGTTGATAAAAACAGCTCCTCCCAAAGCGAGAATAGGCGCCGCCAGAACGACGTGCCTCTTTTGAAATTTCATTTTAAAACCTCCGCTTAATTTGATAATTTTGTAACACATACTTTATTTGTTGAAATATTCAAAGATTTTGTTACCGCTGACATGACCCTGCTGACAACCAAAGGGTCGTCACCACCATCACATACTATAACTACGCCACGCACAACCGGTGTTATACTCTTGGTTTTGGTATCCGAATTATTGAGATATACGTTTTCTCCGTTGTTATCCATCGTCAGGAATATTTTTGCGTTTCCTACTCCCTCGATATGAGTAACAACCGACAACAAACTCTCTTCAAGCATAGCACAATATTCGCTGTCATCGATTTTATTATTAAAGCTGTCAAAATTTATATAAGAAGAAAGAAAAATCAGAACAATCGCACCAAAGCCGACAATTATAGCTGTTTTTGTAAACTTTGGATTTTCAATAATACTTTTCAAATCAGGTATTTTCTTCATTTACTATAATCACCGGTTCCTTTGTCATATTACTGCTTATTATTCTTTTAACTGCTTCTGCTTTATCTTTGTACTCTTCACTAATGTATATGTAAATGCTACTGATGTATATGCTATTGTCGTCCGATTTTTTAATACTTATCTGAATGTTATCAGCCTTGATATCATTTGTTAACAGTAACTCATTTGCTGCCTGTACAAGATTATCAGCTGTTTGGTTCAAAACTAGATTTTCATATTGTGCATAACTATCACTTTGAGTTATTGAATCACACTGTGGTATTTCAAGTTTAGTATCAGCATCAAAAAACAATGCACAAAGAGGTACAAGAAGACTTAACACCAAAAAGAGACCAAGGATAAGATTCAAGGTTTTCTTTGTCCTTTTACTGGGTAAAACAACAGAAACCAAAGAGCAGACAATACAGCACACACATACAGTAGTGCAAACTCCTGAATAAACATTTATACTCCCCCACCTCCTAACATTATCAACAAGGCAGTAGAAATAACAAAAACCGACATAATACACATTGTTATAGAAAAAACTGTAGACACCACAGTGGACACACAGTTGAGCATTGTAACAGGTGAAGTTACTCCAACAATCTGACCCACAGTTTTACACAGGTTAAGTGACAACATCCACATCATACATTTGAGTATCGACGGCAAAAACACGACTAATATTGCCAGAATCACGAACACTCCTGCTCCAGTTCTTAAAAGATTAATACTTGCTTGAATAGTTTTGTATGACTCTGACAATGCGGCACCTACTATCGGAATAAATGATGACATTGTAAATCTGACCGCTCTTGTAGTTACCGAATCATAAGCTGTAGTTATCATACCTTTAATTGTAAGTAAAGCAGAAAATATCGTCATAACAAAAGCTATCAGCCACTTTATGATTTTCGAAAACATATCACAGATACCCTTCAGGTTCACTCTGTCTGTTATAGAAGAAGAAACACAGAAAGCAAGATAGACGTTCAACAACGGTGCTATAAACTTTGTTGACAGCTGTGAAACACCCTGACACACAAGTACCATCATAGAATAATAAGACGCCCCTGTTACAAGTTGTCCTGAAAAAGTGAGCACAGCAACCATAACGGGAATATATAAAAGCATAAAATCTGACGCCTCTGTAATCGTCTTGATGCAAGAGTTAATCAGATTAATTACAGGTATCACAAGAGTTGTTGTAATACATAAAGTTGAAGCTACGGATAAAATCTCTTTTATCGAGGAGCGTTTCAACAAATCTGTATAGCTGTCAAAAAGAGCATTCAAAAGCAATACTGCTACCACAACGCATCCACTTGATAATACCACAGAACTGTTCTCGCTGAGCTTTTCGTTAATCAATGCTACAATGCTTTCAAATGATATTTGTGATAAATCCTTTAAATCAGTACTATCAGCGCCAATAGTTTTCAAATCCTCCTGCACTTGCGGTGATAATGAATCAATCAAAGAGCCTACGCTTTTTTCTAATTCAGAAATATCCTCGGCGTTTACGTCGAAAGAAAAAAGCGATATTGAAATAATTACAGCAAAAATTAATACTGATGCTTTTCTAATCAACAAGCTCACCTCCCGAAAGTGAGGTGACAACGTTGAGAACTTTCATAAACATCGGTAAAGCAGTGTATAACACAAGTATTTTACCAACGAGTTCAACGTTTCCTGATAACGAATCCAGACCTGCTTCTTTTGTGAAATCACATGTAAACTCAGTAATAAAGCATATTCCGATAACTTTCAGCATAATGACAATGTATTCAGCGTTAAGATTAGCTTGAGCAAATATCGTGCTGACTGACTCGATACAGTTGACAGCGTATTCAATAACACTTAATAGTATAATCGCTGCAGCACCAATTGAAATCAATATAGACAGCTCGTGATTATGACGTTTTAGCGTAATAACAAGTACACAAGAAACTATCGCCACTCCACAGATAGATACAATACTCATACAAATCACAACCCGAAAGTAGTTTTTATAGTAGAGAACAGGTCGCTTATCTGGGTGATTATCATCATAAGAGCGACTATTAAACCTGCGATAGTAGTAAGCAGAGCCTGTTCTTCTCTGCCGCTACGCACTAATAGCTGATTTAGTATTGCTACAATGATTCCTATTGCGGCGATTTTAAAAATCATATCAACGTCCATTATGTACCTCTTCCTAAATGAGTATTATCGCTATCACAAGGCCAGCTGACAAGCCGAGAACTTTGTAAGTTTTCCCTTTGACTTCTATCACGCTTGTTGAATCAGCTATCTGAGTTTCAAGCAACGAAATATACATATCAAAATTATTCAGCTCTCCCGATAAATCCGATGTACCCAAAACCTCACCGAATTTAGTAAGTATTTCAATATCTTTTATAGTAAGCGTTGCTGAGAATTGTGATAACATATCATTCCACTGAACACAAAAAGGCTTGTCACACAAAAACAAATAGCCAAAAAACGAATTTTTAAAAAGCTCAAATACATTTTTGTTACTATATCGGACAGCGTTTTTTGCATTTTCCAATTCAAGCACAAACGATTCCAGTATCCGTTTCCTTGAATACAGCTTTGATGAATACGAAAAACCAACTAAAGTTGAACAGCAAACTATCAGCAAACACAAAATCAATTTAAACATTTTTTACTCCATACAGCTCATCAACAGCCATTATCGACTTGATGCAACCGACATTTTTTCTGGAATCAAGAAAAACAATCGTGGATATCGCACCTGTTTCTATCAACGTTTTCGCTAAAGGACGACGTATAAACTCATTCTCATCTTGCGCATGAAGAGTAGCTATAAAACTCACTGCGCAATTAACACCATATCTGACAGCTTCGATATCAGACTTAGTCATTATTTCGTCACAAACGATTATATCTGGAGACATTGAACGAACAGCTTGAACTATTGCGTCACTTTTAATATAACTATCATACACATCGCACATACCAATATCGTTATAGAAAACCCCGTTGACATTTGCAGAAAGTTCGTTTCTCTCATCGATAACACTTACTTTGTACTCATAAGATAAAAAGCGAGCAATATCTCTGATCATTGTCGTTTTTCCGCTACATGGCGCACCACATATCAAAAGACCTTTAGTAACATCAACACTTGACATAAGCTCACAGCTACAGCCGATTATTTCTCGGGAAATACGAATGTTTATCGTTGTGATATCTTTTATGTTGACGATTTTACCATCGTTAACAACAGCTGTACCACAGACACCTGCACGATGACCGCCTTTTAATGTTATGTATCCGTTATTAATTTCGTTCTGATGAGAATACACGGAATAATTACAGATATTCTGAAAGGTTTCAAATACGTTTCTGGGCGTAACTATTACCATATCGCGGTCAAAAACAGTATCTGTCAGACAATTACTTTTTGTAAAATAGTAGCGTTTGTCGCTGCATGATATGCAAAGAGGTCGATTGACTCGAAGAATTATTTCCTGTGCTTTATCAAATATCATATTTGGAGCACGACTTACAATACTGAATAACTCAGAAGATAAAACCGATGCAGCGCTTAGTAATCTTTTTCTTTTGTTTTCCATATTTATAACCTGCCTTTTGTTAAGATATATGCAGGCTCGTACAAAAATATAACCCCTGCGCTCGAAAGCACAGGGGTTAAAGATATTAATATTTAGTTATTTTCTATCATTGAAAGAAGCTCTGCTTCAGAAATAACAGTTACTCCAAGGGAATTAGCTTTGGTAAGTTTGCTACCAGCATCCTCGCCAGCGAGAACAAAATCAGTTTTCTTTGAAACTGATGAGCTGGTTTTGCCGCCGTTTGCTTCGATAAGCTTTGAAGCCTGTGAACGGGTCATTGTAGGCAAAGTTCCTGTCAACACAAAAGTTTTACCAAGGAAAATGCCTTCATTTGATTTCTTTTCAAGAGGTGTCATCAAAACACCTGATTCTTTCAGGCTGTCTATCAAAACACGTGTTTGTTCAAGCGAGAAGTAGTCATATACCGATTGAGCCATTATTTCACCAAAGCCCTCAATCTGAGAAATCTCCTCAACGCTTACACCAAAAATTGCATCTATACTGAGGAAATGCTCACACAAAAGTTTTGCTGCTTTCTGTCCGATATGACGAATACCCAAAGCATAAACCAAACGATTAATCGAAGCTTGCTTAGACTTTTCGATAGCATTGATAAGATTGATAGCCGACTTCTCTCCCATACGATCAAGGGCGGCAACATCAATTGCACGAAGATTATATATATCAACGAACGACTTAATAAGACGGTTGCTTAAAAGCTGTTCGAGAACCGCAGGACCAAGTCCGTCGATATCCATAGCATCACGCGATACAAAATGTATAAGATGACGTAAAAGCTGAGCAGGACAATCAGAATTTGTGCATCGCACAGCAGCTTCGTCGCGTTCGCGGACAACTTTACTGCCACAAGACGGGCAGGTGTCAGGAAATGTGTATGGGTCACAAAGACTTCTACACTGAGCCACAGAGAGAACCTCAGGTATAATTTCACCTGCTTTTCTTATAACAACAACGTCACCGATATGAATATTTTTTTCTCTGATGAAATCCTCGTTGTGGAGAGTAGCTCTCGAAACAGTTGTACCAGCTAACAAAACCGGACTGAAAATTCCGACCGGAGTCAAAGCACCTGTTCTGCCGACATTTATCTCAATATCAAGCAGTTCAGTTTCCTTTTCTTCAGGTGGATATTTGTACGCCTCTGCCCATTTAGGAAATTTAGCTGTGCTACCAAGCAATTCGCGATGAGAAAAATCATTGACTTTGATAACGGCTCCATCGATATCACAAGGCAGCTCACCACGTGAATTATCGATTTCTTCAATAGCAGTTATCACTTCATCTATTGTTTCACAGATACGATGTGAGGTAACAGGAAAACCAAGAGATTTCAGATAGTCGAGCGACTGTGAGTGCGTGAAAATTTCCACGCCCTCTATCTGCTGAATATTAAATACAAAAATATCAAGCTTACGTTTTTCTGTAATTTTAGCGTCTTTCTGTCTGAGAGAACCTGCAGCCGCGTTGCGCGGATTTTTGAACGGCTTTTCACCGTTATTTTCTTGTTCAGCTACAATCTCAAGAAAAGACGAGAGTGACATATAGACTTCACCCCTGACCTCAAGAAACGCTGGGGCATTATCAATGCGTTTTGGTAAGCTTTTAATTGTCATCAGATTTTCAGTGACATCTTCACCCACAACACCATCGCCACGGGTAGAGCCACGCACAAAAACACCGTTTCTGTATTCACACGATACTGAAAGTCCATCGATTTTAGGTTCTACTACGTATTGTGCACCTGAAGCGACAGCTTTCACCTTTCGGTCAAAGTCACGTACCTCGTCACTAGAAAATGAATCGTGAAGACTTTCCATAACAACCTTGTGTTCAACGGCAGAAAACTTTTCTCCCTTTGAACCGCCGACTTTCTGTGTAGGTGACTGAGCAGTAATAAGCTGTGGAAATTGTTCCTCTAAATTTTCAAGCTCACGCAGAAGCATATCGTATTCGTAGTCAGATATTTCAGGGTTATCCTGGTTATAATATCTGTCGTTATGGTAATTGAGCAAGGCAGTAAGTTCTTCTGCTCTGCTTTTTGCAACATTAAAATCCATAAAATATCACCGATTATTTATTTCGAATCGAAGATGTACCCTTCTCTTTTAAGTATGTGCTTTCAAGGTCAGCAAGATGCAACTTTACAGCAAGCGGATATCTCTCGTAAGCCTGAGAAATAGCAAAACCGCCACCTTCGTCGAACCCACCCATGTGCCAACGGATAGCCATTGCTTCTTCAATCTTTAATCTCATAAAGCGTTCAATAAGAAAAACGGACTTTTCTCCGTGACCATACGGAAAACTATCCTCAACAACATAGTAAGGAACCTTTTCCCACTGTCCTGTTTCTTCGTTTTTAACGTTTCTGGTAGAAACTTTATAGAACTGAGCTTTACACAAATCATGGAGCAGTGCGGCAATAGCAAAGCTCTCGATATTATCAGTTGTCTCGTCAAAATGCTTTTCCATCAATGTGTTGAAAACACTGACAGAGTGCATAACAAGTCCTGATTCGCAAGCACAGTGAAACTTTGTGCTTGCAGGAGCGGTGAAAAAGTCTGTTTTTTGAATCCATTCAAGAAGCTCTTTTGCTCCGTGACGGTGAACGTGTTCATTGAATATTGATATAAATTCTTCTTTAGCTGTCATAAAACACCCTCGCAATACAATCTTCGTAGACTGCTCTGTTTCCACCGATATACTTCGGTCTGGTGTAAGCAGTAACAATATTAGCCATTCCTATATGTCTGCTGTTCATCCTCAGTGGTACAGCAACATCCTTTAAATGCATACCGATAAGGGTTGAACCGATGTCAATGCCTGCATCAGCTTTGATGTGTTCAACCAGAACAGGATCATCCATCAAACGATAAGCGGTTGTCGCACTACTGCCGCCTGCTTTTGGCTGTGGTACAACACTGACAATTTCGAGGTTTAGTTTTATAGCCAGTTCACGCTCAACAACCAAAGCTCTGTTGAGATGCTCGCAACACTGTACGGCAATGTAAATACCTTTTTCTTTTAACATATCAAAAAAACCATCGTACAAGGCCTTTGCTGCATCAACACTAGAATGTGTACCAATTTTATCACCGAGCAGCTCTGATGTTGAACAACCGATAACAAGCACACTGCCAGCTTTAAGCGAAGCCGCCTCGATAAGTTCTGAGAAAACAGCTTCAGAATCAAGTTTTATTCTATTTAACATAGTATCACCTTATATACAAATGGGCATCCTGACGGATGCCCAGATATAAATTATGATTATTCAGCGTCTGCTTCCTCTGTCTCTTCAACAACTTCTGCAACTTCTTCAGCAGCAGGCATTGCATCTGGAAGGAGCTCTCTGATTGAAAGGCTTACACGCTTCTTATCGAAATCGATTGATGTGATCTTAGCCTCAACAACCTCGCCAACTTTGAGCTCATCCTGTGGCTTCTCGATTCTCTTGTTAGAGATCTGTGAGATGTGGATAAGACCATCGATACCAGGGATGATGTTAGCAAAAGCACCGAATGTTGTCATGCCAACGATAGTAGCCTTAACAACTGTGCCAACTGGGTACTCTCTCTCAAGAATAGCCCATGGGTTATCCTCTGTCTTCTTGTAACCAAGTGAAATCTTCTTTGTCTCAGCGTTGATGTCCTTGATGTAAACTTCAACAGTATCGCCAACGCTAACAACTTCGCTTGGGTGCTTAATTCTAAGCCATGAAAGCTCAGAAATGTGAATCATACCAGATACACCGCCGAGATCAACGAATGCACCATAATTTGTGAGTGTTCTAACTGTACTTGTGTATGTCTTACCAACCTCAGCAGACTCCCAGAAAGCTGCTCTCTGCTCAGCAAACTCGTCCTTGAGAACTGACTTGATTGAGCCGATAACCTTTCTTCTTCTGCCACGCTGTGATACTTCGATAAGTCTGAAAGAGACTTCCTGACCCTTTAATGCTTCGAGGTTATCCTCGCGGTTTAATGTAGCCTGTGATGCAGGAACAAATACTCTTGTATCGTTAGCAACAACGATAACACCACCGTTGATGATTTCTGTAACAACACCTGTGAGAACTTCTTTAGCTTCGTAAGCCTTCTCTAAGATCTCCCAGCCCTTCTTAGCGTCAACTCTACGCTTTGAGAGCATGATTGTACCTTCCTGATCGTTTGTCTTCATGATAAGAAGCTCGAGCTCGTCACCGATTTTAACAACGTCCTCTGGGTTGTTGACAGGAACAGCAGAAAGCTCGTCAAGCGGAATAAAACCTGCCTGTTTTCTGCCGACATCAACGAAAACCTCGTTTGGTGCAATGCCAACAACAGTACCAATAACCCTTTCATTTGTATTTAAACTTTTGAGAGATTCTTCTAACATCGCCTCAAAATTCTCGAATTCGTTTGTTTCGCTGGATTTGATTACATCATTCATTGTATCCAGTACCTCCTTTATAATCCTTGCCGGCGTAGAAGCCCCGGCAGTTACGCCGATAAAGTCAGCTTTGCGGATAACATCAAGGTCGAGGTCAGCGGATGTTTCAACCAAGTGGGTGTTAGAACAGTTGCGCTTGCAAATAGAAAAAAGCTTGCAAGTGTTCGAACTGTGCTTGTCACCTATAATGATCATACAATCCGAAGATTCAGACAATGACGCCGCTTCAGCTTGTCTTTCCGACGTAGCATTACATATTGTATCAAAAATTTCTGCGTTTGTATATACTTTTTTGATATTTTTTAAACATTTTTCGAAGAGAGTTACATCAAAAGTAGTCTGAGCTACAACACAGATATCTTTAATATTCTTTTCGAGCATAATAGACAAAGAGTCAGCGAGTTCAGACTCGTCTTTGAATGTGAAACACTCGCTTTTACAATGCCCCATTATACCCATAACTTCAGGGTGATTTTTGTCACCTGCTATCAGTACCACTTTACTGTCGTCAGAAGCTTTCGCAACAATACGATGAATTTTTGACACAAACGGGCAAGTTGCATCCACAACCTCACACGACATCTGTGACAAAGTATCTTTAACGGATTTTGGCACGCCGTGTGAACGGATGACAACAGTATCAAAGTTCTGAGCTTCACTCAGATCATCGATAGAATACACACCCTTTTCTCTGAGCTCCAAAACCATTTCTTTGTTATGGATGATTGGGCCTAAGGTGCACACTCTGTCTTTTGAATCAGCTAAAGAATTTACAATCTCAACAGCACGATTCACACCAAAACAAAACCCCGCTGTTTTTGCAACAATTATCCCCATTGTTCTAAATCCTGTTCTCTCATAGATTTGAGCTTGTCCATAATTCTTCGGCTAGCTTCACGATATTCACGAGCACCACCATCTTTGAAACCAAGTTCTTCAAGAGTCATTGGTTCGCCAAAGTGACAGACTCTTCTGCCCTTTATCTGGGTCTGACATACCGGAATAATCGGTGTTTTGGTGTCATAAGCAATGAGTGCAGCACCGTTTTTAGGTTTCAGAAACTCACCTGTCTTTGAGCGGGTACCTTCAATAAAAATACCCATAAGCTCGCCGTCATTTACAACCTGCTCAAAATGTCTGACAGCTCCTTTGTCGCTGTTTCCTCTGTCAACCGGGAAAGCTCCGATAGAAAGGAAAAACCAGTTCATAAAGCGATTTTTAAACAGCTCTGCTTTGGCCATAAAGTGAATATTACGATGTTTCTGTCCGATAGCCATAATAATCGGATCTACGCTGGAAATATGGTTTCCGGCAAAAATATATGCGCCCTGCTTAGGTACATTGTGAGGATTAATATACTTTGTACGATAAATCACCTTGAATATTGGTGTGACAATATATTTGATTGCTGTGAAAAATTTCGGTTTATAACCCATTTTACAAATTCTCCTTCATAATCGAAATAAGTTTTTCAACCGACTGGTTAAGATCCAGTTCAGATGTATCAACAACAACAGAATCTTCAGCTGGTTTTAAAGGAGCCGTTTCACGATGTGAGTCGTTATAATCACGAGTGATAACATCGTTTAAAACATCATCGTATTTAACATCCATACCTTTTTCAATGAGCTCATCATATCTGCGTTTTGCTCTCACTTCTGCAGAGGCGGTAAGGAAAATCTTAACTTTTGCATCAGGTAATACAACTGTGCCGATATCTCTGCCATCCATAATGATGTTGTTGGTTTTCGCCATATTACGCTGTAAGTCAAGCAGAAAAGCTCTGACCTGTGGAATCGCAGAAACATCAGAAGCGTACATCGAAATCTCAGGTGTGCGGATGAGCGAGCTGACATCTTCACCATTTAAAAGAACTATCTGCTCCTTTTTATCATTGAATGCAAGTTCAACCTTTATTGTTTTGAGCATTTCGAGGATTTTTTCGACATCCTTGGAACCGATATCGTTGCGTTTGGCGCATAAGCCAATAGCACGATACAAAGCTCCTGTATCAACATAAATAAACGAAAGCTCTTTTGCTGCCATTTTAGCGATAGTAGATTTACCTGCACCTGCAGGTCCATCAATTGCGATTGCTATATTCATACAAATATACTTCCTTCCATATCAGTTTAGAGCAGAATTCAGACCGGCTAGATATCCGGTAGAAAATGCGATTTGCAGATTAAAACCACCTGTGTAAGCATCGACATCAATAACTTCACCGCAAAAATAAAGGTTAGGTGAGATTTTTGACCTCATGGTTTTCGGGTCGATCTCGTTGACACAAACACCGCCACAAGTGATGATAGCTTCATCTATGGGTCTGAACCCTTTTATTTTAACTGTTAAATTTTTGAGTGTATCAACAATTTTTTCACGCTGTTTAACTGTAACGCTGTTACACTTCAAATGTGGATCAATTCCACACAACTCTAGCAAAACAGGAATCATACTCTTTGGCATAAGCTCGACAAGAGCGTTTGAAATATCTTTGTTGATATATTTACTAAAATCTTTTAACAACCGTTTATCAAGTGTTTCTTTAATGAGCGCAGGTTTCATATCGATATGTACAGTGTAACGATTCTCGGTCATATCGCGCATGTGAGCACTCGCAGAAAGAATCATCGGACCTGATAAACCAAAATGTGTAAACAACATTTCTCCAAAATCAGAATAAATTTCTTTTTTAGAAATTTCATCAACAACAGAGAGCGAAACATTTTTAAGTGCAAGACCCTGAAGCTCCTTACAAAATGCATCGTCACTGACAAGTGGCACAAGCGATGGAGTCACAGTTGAAATAGTATGACCAACGCTTTTGGCAAAAGTGTATCCATCTCCTGTGGAGCCTGTTTTCGGATAACTTTTACCTCCTGTTGCAATTACAACGCTATCGCAAAAGTAAGTTGTATTTTCGGTTTTTACACCTTTTAAAACTCCATCTTTTACTACAAGAGCCAGAGCTTTTTCATTCTTGATAACAGCCGAGTTACTCAAAACGAATTTACGCATCGCATCGCATACGTCCATCGCCTTATCTGATACAGGAAAAACACGATTGCCACGCTCTACCTTTATATGAACTGAGTGTTCCTCGAAAAAAGCAACTGTATCGTATGTTGAAAAAGCATTTATCGCGCTATACATAAAACGAGGGTTTGTAGGTATGTTAGCTATAAACTCGTCGTTATCACAAAAATTCGTGATATTACATCTTCCCTTACCTGTGATAAGAAGCTTGCGTCCTGTTTTTTCATTTTTTTCAAGAAGCAGAACATCAGCACCGTTTTGTGCCGCTACACCTGCAGCCATCATTCCGGCAGGTCCGCCTCCGATTACAACAACTTTAGTTTTCATCGTTTTTTTCCTCTGGAAGTTGTGATGCGTAAATACTGTGTTCAAGCCATACCTGTTCAAGCTTCTGGAAGGTTTCTTTAACCTCATCCTTACGCTTGATAACCATCGCAACAATAAGTGCGTTAATCAGACTCAAAGGTGCAACAAGTGAATCGACAATAGATGCAATATCAGAGCGGGCAATTAATATTGAATCAGCGGTTGAAACAAGCGGTGAAACCATACTGTCTGTAATCGCAACAACGTGTGCTCCACGTTCTTTGGCAAAGGTCATCGCATCAACAGCCATAGTGCTGTAACGCGGAAAGCTGATACCAATCATTACATCGTTGTCGGTGATTCTGAACAATTTTTCGTAGTTTGTAGTTTTGCTGGTAGTGTTGAGCATAATAACATTACCGAACATAAGATCAAGATAATAACCGAAGAAGCTCGCAATATATGACGCTGATTTTACACCAAAGATGTAAATATGTTCAGCGTTGATAATTGCATCAACAGCACGGTTAAAATCTTCTCTTGAAATTTCTTCTATTGTTCGTTTAATTTTTTCAATATCGAGATTCAGCACACTATCAAGCACATCTTTGTCGCCGATTCTGCCGGTTGTTACCTCGATACGCTGAATTGACGTAAGCTTGTCGCGGATCATCTCCTGCATCGCTTTCTGGAGTCCGGGATAACCACTGTATCCTATTTCAGTCGCAAAACGTACAACTGTACTTTCGGACACGCCGACAATCTCGCCAAGCTTGTTAGCGGTCATAAAAGCCGCTTCGTCATAATGCTCTTCTATAAAATCAGCGATACGGCGCTGACCTTTAGAAAAAGTACTGCGCGCCATATCAATTCTTACTAAAAGATTAGAAACCATAATTAAACCTCGTTTTAATATTAGTTTCATTTTATCACACCAACTTGCATTTTTCAATAAATCAAGCAAGCTTTTTAGAGAAAAACGCAAAATTGTGAAATTTATATATTTTAATATTGCAAAAAGGTATGCTCAACGCATACCTTCAAGACTAGAAATCATGTGTTTTGCAAAATCCAAAAGCTCTTCTTTTGTGTTAGGAATTGAGCTTTCAATAACCTTATCAAGGCATTTAGAGAGTACTTGTCCGATACGAGCACCGTCGGTGACACCGAGGTGTATAATATCTCTGCCGTTGATAGCAAGCGTGTCAAGAGAATAACACTCATCGCTACTGACAATACGCTCAAACTCAGCACACACTTTCTCAAGCGTCGAAAGCTTTTCTTCACGCATATAAAAGGATTGAGCCAGAATATCCGCACGCTGGATACTTAATAGCATACGCATATTTTCTTCACCAAGTTTACGAAGATATTTTTTGATAATCCGAGGCTGAGGTGTCAATCTGACGTCGTGATATTCGATAAGTGTTTTTACTGTGTTGATAAAAGCAGATGGATATTTGAGGCGTTTTAAAATAGTCGATGCCATTTCAGCAGACAATTTCGGATGATTGTAAAAATGGTTAAAACCTTTCTCGTCAGTCGATACTGTCATCGGTTTGCCAATATCGTGCAACAGCATAGCTGTTCGTAAAACTTCATCATCAGGTGTGTTTTTTATCGCTGAAACAGTATGTCTCCACAAATCTTTATTATGGTGCTTTGACTTCTGGTCAAAATTGAACATCACAGCAATTTCAGGGATAAAGACCGCGATAACATCTTTGTATCTTCTGAGAATAAAATCACAATGGTTGCCCAACAGAAGTTTAGAAAGCTCTTTGATAATACGTTCGCTGGCAATAATACTGAGCTTATCTTTGTTTCTGATAATAGACTCCGATGTACTTCGCTCAATGGAAAAACCGTAAGTTGAAGCAAAACGTAAAGCACGCATAATTCTGAGTGCATCTTCTGTAAATCTTACGTCGGGCTCGCCTACACAACGAATCACACCACACTCAAGGTCTTGCAACCCGTTAAACTCGTCCACTACACCAACTTTATCGTTGTACGCAAGAGCATTAACCGTAAAGTCACGACGCGACAAATCCTCAACAAGATTTTTGGAAAAATTCACGCTGTCCGGATGGCGGGAATCCCCGTATTCACCATCAGTACGATAGGTCGTAACTTCAAAATTCTCATTATTCACAACAACACAAATAGTACCGTAACGCTTGCCAATATCAATGGTGGTGTAATCAGAAAAACATTCAATAATCTCATCAGGTGTAGCGCTAGTAGTAAAATCCCAGTCATTTACATCGCGTGAAAGCAAACTATCACGTACGCATCCGCCAACAGCAAAACATTCGAAGCCGTTTTGCTCAAGCGTATTTATGATAAAAGAAGCGTTTTCGCTGAGTTTTATCCTATCCATCGTCACACCACCTGAAATTTCATTTAATGTAATTATATCATAATGTATCCATATTTCAATCAATAACGCGTAATTTTGAGCGATACATAGAAATAATTATTTTTCAAAATTTCATTACCAAAGTAAAAACAAAAAATCGGATAACAATAATAGTGGCAACAAAAAGGAGAGTGATAAATTGTGCAGAAAACATTATGTTAGATTTGTTGCCATTACACTTGTATTGCTTTTATGTCTCGGTTTTATTTCAGTAAATGCTCAGACAAATAATAAGAAAGTAATTTTGGGTGGCACTCCTTTCGGATTGAAGATTTTCACAAACGGAGTGATTGTTATCGAGGTTGACGAAAACAACAGCGCCGCTCAAAAATCCGGTTTGAAAGAAAACGATATTATTGTAAAAGCCAATAACGAAGTACTCACTTCTAACGAACAGTTCAAAGAAATTGTCGAAAACTCAAACGGAAACGAGATTACTCTGACCATAAAAAGAAATGATAAAGAGTCAATCAGAACTATTATTCCCCAAAAAAGCATCGATAATAACTATGTGCTCGGTGTATGGGTCAGAGATTCAACAGCAGGTATAGGCACAGTAACTTACTTCGATTACGAAAACAAAACGTTCGGTGCATTAGGTCATGGTATATGTGATAAAGATACAAAAATGCTGATGCCGCTGAGAAACGGAGAAATCACAAGTGCTACGATAAGCAACTGTACAAAAGGTACGGATGGTGTTATCGGAGGACTTAACGGTTATTTTAATCCCGACAAAATCGGTGATATAACTAAGAACAATGGTTTTGGTGTATACGGAACGTATGAGAGCACCAATAACACTAAGGTTGTAGAAATAGCTGATGACGACGAAATTAAAATCGGCGAAGCTACTATAGTTTCAACTGTCGATTCAACACAACCTCAACAATTTGATGTAGAAATTACCAAAGTTAATCTCAGTGAAAAAAATGGTCAAAATATCATAATTAAAGTAACCGACGAAGAATTACTAGACAAAACCGGTGGCATAGTACAAGGAATGTCAGGCTCCCCTATCCTTCAAAACGGAAAGCTTGTGGGTGCTGTAACCCATGTATTTATCAATTCGCCTGAGAAAGGATACGGGATTTCAATTTCAAATATGCTTAATCAATCATCGTAGATCAGATACTAAAAGCCTTTACTTTACAACAGAATAATATCCCAAAGATGCCAGAGGCTTTTTCGCCTCTGGCATCTTTAAAATATATGTGCTATAATAAAAAATGAAAACTACTCAAAGGAGATTGCATATATGACAAAAACAACTACAGATAACAAACCAAAACACTGCCCTTCCTGCGGCGCTCCCATTGTTTCAGAGATTTGTGCATATTGTGGCACACCAACACAACTCAATACAGCTAAAGCTGATATGGAATATCCGGTTATGAAGTGCAAAGCGATAGTGCTCAATTTCTGGACAATCTTCTTTCCGTTGATTTTTGCAATATCATTTGGTATTGGAGGTCTTATTCCGATAATAATCACTACGAAGTTTGAACCGCTCTTTTTTCTATGGTTAATGGGAATTCTTTTCTTACTGATAGGTGCAGTTGCTTTGTCGCTTGTACTCCGTACATATTACCTTTATTTTAAAGTAAAAAAGCAAGGCAAAAGAATTCAAGCTATTGTTTATGGATATATGAACGATAGCGTAATGTTCAATGGTCAACCTGCACAGATTGTAAAATTGCTTATCAATACTCCTGATGGCCCAAGATTCATTTTGTACAAACTTGGCAGTACAATAAAGCTATATGGAATCAATGACAAAATCGATATTCTTAAGTACGAGAACTACTTTATGCTTTGATAATACTCAAAACACGTGTAACACACTCCCCTATCGCTCAAACTAACCATTTGAATGATAGGGGTTTTATTTTTACTATAATAAATTGTTCTTAAAATTACTAATTTTTGAACCACTATATCTATATTTAATGCATATTTTGAAAAAAATTAATATTCCCTATTGCTATTTTTACCAATTTATGGTATTATGTCTTCACAATCAAAAATTGGGAGATGTAAAAATGACCGAGAAAATTAAACTTCTGATGACTCAAGACAGTAACGAACGCACAACTGACACACAAAATGCATTTTCAAATCACAATATCACAGCAAGCTTTTGTACCAAAGACGGCGAGGAACTGATATCAAAGATTTGCGACTCTCTTCCTGATGTTGTTATGATGGATTTGTTTATGACAAGAATTGACGCGATTGGCGTTATGAGAACCATCAAACAGAAAGAACTGACAAAATGCCCTATGTTTGTCGTATACTCAACATTCGATTCACCTGTACTGGCACGCGAGGTTATGAGCAGCGGAGCAACATACTTTGTTTTGAAACCATTCAATATTGAAGAATTGGCAATAAACATTGTCAAACTTTGCAATCACAGTAACCACAATGAAAAAGGCGGAATAATCTCAAATACTTTAGATAGCTTTTCGATAGAAGTCAAGGTTACTGAGATATTGCACCAAATCGGTGTTCCTGCTCATATAAAGGGTTACCACTATCTCAGGGATTCGATAATAATGAGCGTTGAAAAGCCTGAGATTATCAACGCAGTAACAAAACAACTGTATCCTTCTGTTGCTAAAAAATATCAGACAACAAGCTCAAGAGTTGAGCGTGCTATAAGACACGCAATCGAGGTTGCCTGGGACAGAGGTGATGTAGAAGTACTCAATTCATATTTCGGCTATACAATACAAGGTAGCCGCGGCAAGCCTACTAACAGCGAATTTATCGCAATGATTTCTGATAAGCTGAGATTACAGATAAAAACTGCAAGTTAATAATAATAATAATAACAGGGTGTTTGAATTTTCAGGCACCCTGTGTTTTTATTGACTTGTTATTCTTAGCTATGATAAAATATAATAAAAAAGATTACCTAAATGGAGAACCAGAATGAAAAAAGTTAAATTTGATATTACAGGGATGTCGTGTTCTGCGTGTTCTGCCCATATCGAAAACAAAGTTAACAGTATTGATGGTGTATCATGTAGTGTAAGTCTGCTCCAAAACAATATGGTAGCCGAGTTTGACGAAAAAGCTATAACCACACAAGTTATCATTGATGCTGTAAAAAGTGTCGGATATGGTGCGAAGATTCACGAAGAAACCACAAACAACACTGTAAAATCACTTGATGTAAAACTTATCAAGCTTATTTTAAGCGTTGTACTACTTATACCACTGATGATAGTAGCTATGGGGCACATGTTCTCGATACATATAGAACCTGTTGCTTCGGTTATTATTCAGATAATACTGACAGCAATTATCGTTAGTCTGAATTTCAAGTATTTCACGAGTGGCTTTAAGGGATTGTTCAAGCTTTCACCAAACATGGATACTCTAATCGCACTTGGCTCTTGTGCTTCTATTATATACAGTATAGCGGCTATATTCACAGTAGATGATTTCATCCACAATTTGTACTTTGAATCAGCGGCAATGATACTGACCTTCGTATCAGTTGGTAAATACTTTGAATCCCGCTCAAAATTAAAAACTACTCAGGCG
>JAZSHE010000191.1:0-2572 GCA_045533085.1 Ruminococcus sp. | reverse complement strand
TCCATATGACGCTGTGCCTCATAACGGATAGCGCGGTCGATTGCCTCAAATGAAGCCATATTCTTAATCTCTGTACGAATACCGAACTCTTCTGAGCCTTCTTCTCTTACAGAAATGTTAACGTCGCAACGCATCGCACCTTCTTCGCACTCTGAAATTCCAGTTGACTTGAACATTGACTTTAATTTGCCAAGGTAAGTTACAACTTCTTCAGGTGAGCGGAAGTCCGGCTGAGTAACGATTTCGATGAGCGGTACAGAAGTACGGTTGAAGTCAACGAATGATGAGTTACCGCCGTGAACGAGTTTACCTGCGTCTTCTTCCATGTGAATCTGTTTGATTCTGATGTCACGTTCGCCCTGTGCTGTTTTAACTTTTACAAGACCGTTAACACAGATTGGATGGTTGAGCTGTGTAATCTGGTAAGCGCATGGAAGGTCAGGGTAGTAGTAGTTTTTCTTATCGAAAGTTGTATAGCGGTTGATTTCGCAGTTAAGCATAAGGCCTGCTGTTGCGGCAAGCTCAACAACTCGCTTGTTCATTACAGGGAGCATGCCAGGCATACCTGAGCATGCAGGACATACGCAGTCGTTAGGTTCAAGTGGTGAGCTGTGGCCACCGCAAGAACAGAAAATCTTTGACTGAGTGTTTAATTCAACGTGGGTTTCAAGACCGATTACGAGTTCATAAGCCATAATTATTCACCCTCTCTTTCGTTGACTTTAGCGATTGATAAGAGTTTGCTTTCATCAAAATGTTTGCCCATAAGCTGAACACCACCTGATACTAAAGCAGGTGTGCCGATAAGGTTAGGAACAGCTGTGAAAACGCTCTCGCTAAACACCTTTGTGAAAGCGTCTTTGATATCGTACTGGGCATACTCTGTTTTGGAGCAAGCTGGTGTGAGTATTGCGTCGTACTGAGCGAAAAGCTCTTTCATATACTCTGCAACAAAGCGTCTTATTCTTAACGCTTTGTCATAGCAGTCAGCGTAGCGGTTCTTTGAGAGAACATCTGAGCCATAGAGAATAACTGCCTTTGTGAGGAAGTTGAAACCTTCTGTACGGGAGTTAACGTAAAGTTCGTCGATGTTTCTATATTTTTCGCTTCTGTGGCCGTATTTTACACCATCGTAACGTGAAACGTTGTTGCATGTTTCTGCACACATAAGAATCTGCCAAGCTGTGTTAGCTTTCTCAAAAATATCGGATGAAATTTCAGTAACTTCAACACCCTGAGCTTTGAGTGACTCAGCGTAAGCAGTAATCTTGGCTTTAGTGCTGTCGTCCGCTTTGTCAAAAAGTTCTTTAACGATGCAAACTTTCGCACCTTTAACATCAAGATTTGTGTCATAAATGTAGTTTTCATCTCTTAAAGATGTGCCGTCTTTTTCGTCATGGCCAGCGATAACTGACATGATTTCAGCTACTTTGTCGCAGTCTTTAGCGTAAACACCGAGCTGCTCACCACTTGCTGCACAAGAGATAATGCCGTAACGTGAAACTGTGCCGTAAGTAGGCTTTAAAAAGTTGACACCAGAAAGTGCAGCCGCACGACGTGTGGCGCCATTCATATCAACACCTAAAGCAGCTTTAACTTGGCCTGATTTTACAAGCTCAGCAGCAGCGCCTTTGAGTGTTTCGTTTTCATCTAGCACATTGTAGTAAGAAAACTCGCCAACTAAATCGAGTGTGAACTCGCCAACGTTAGTTTTGCCTGAGATTTCGTAGCCTTTCTTTACTAATCTTTCAACTGATTCAGCTGAGAAGAGTGGTTTGTAACCCTCTAATATATGAGAACCTGAACAAGATAACTCACCTTTTACAAGGATTGAGTCATCTACTGCTATGGTTCCTTTTTCACTAAATTTTGTAGAATAATATTTCATCTTTGGCACCTCACTTTACAAGTCGTGGAACAACCCAGCTGTCATCACTACGCTGTGGAGCGGATTCGAGCAGGCTTTCACGAGTGAATGGCTGAACACGTTTGTCTTCTCTTAAAACGTTTGTCATTTCCATAACGTGAACCATTGGTTCTACGCTCTCTGTATCAATAGACTTGAGCGCTTGTTCGCTTTCTTTCATTGAGTTAAAGATGCCCTGCATCAGAGCTTCTTCTTCGTCGCTTAATGAAAGCTGGTTTAATTGCTGCGCGTTAGAGAATGTTGAGCGCTTTGCAGATGCACCACTCTTTGCTGAAGCTTTAGCACTGCCTCTGTGAGCGAGAGCGCTTGAGCTACCTAAGAGGTGAACATCTTCGAGCTGCTGGTCGGTTACTTCACTTGGTGCGCCAAGGAGTAAATCCTGAGCGTTACCATTGAGTGGAAACGCAATAACGTCTAAAATCTTTTCTTCGTCTGTAAGGAGCATAACCATACGGTCGATACCAGGAGCCATACCAGCGTGAGGTGGAGCGCCGTACTGGAATGCTGTGTAAAGTGCGTTGAAACGCTTTTTGAGTTCTGACTCTTCGTAGCCTGCGATTTCAAACGCTTTTTTCATAATCTCAATGTCGTGGTTTCTGACAGCACCAGATGCAAGCTCGATACCGTTACAAACAAGGTCATACT
>JAZSHE010000259.1:0-7456 GCA_045533085.1 Ruminococcus sp. | reverse complement strand
AACGAGAATTAGACCAAGTATCCTGAAAATCTTTTTATTCACAACCTAAACTCCTTTGCCAAAACTTCGTAGTTATTATTCAACGTTATTATTCAACCAAAAATGCACCAGTACATACTGGTGCATTATGTTTTATACAGTACCGTATATTCTGTCGCCTGCGTCACCAAGACCAGGGACAATATAGCAACTCTCGTTGAGATGGCTATCCTTAGAAGCGCAGAAAATCTGCACATCAGGGTGTGTCTGAGAAAGCACCTCGATCCCCTCAGGTGCCGCAATAATACAAAGAAACTTTATTGAACGCGGGTTACTCTCTTTGATGATAGATATAGCATCAACCGCACTACCACCTGTTGCCAGCATAGGATCGAGTACAAACACATCACGTTCTTCTATGTCTGATGGAAGATTGTTATAATACTCAACGGGCTTGTGGGTCTCTTCGTCACGCGAAAGTCCGATGTGACCAACCTTTGCAGCCGGAACCATTGAAAGCATCGCATCAAGCATGCCGCATCCTGCTCTGAGAATAGGAACAAAAGCAAGTTTTCTGCCCGAAAGCTTTTTACATGTTGTTTTACATATAGGTGTCTCGACCTCAACCTCTTCGAGCTCAAGGTCGCGTGTTGCTTCGTAGCACATCAACATAGCAATCTCTGAAACAAGTTCACGAAACTGCTTACTGCCTGTTGATTTATCACGCAAAATAGAAAGCTTGTGCTGAATAAGTGGATGATCAAAAATTGTAATCTGACTCATGCAAAAACCTTCCTTCTGAAATAATATAAAAATTAAGCCTCAAATGTTCCTTCTTCGATAGCAGTGATCATATCAACTCTTCGAACATGTCTGTCGCCCTCAAATTCAGTGTTGAGGAAGATATCAGCGAGTTTTACAGCTGTAGGTTCATCGATAATTCTACCACCAAGAGCGATGATGTTAGCGTTGTTGTGTCTGCGTGTCATTTCTGCCATAAACTCATTTGTACAAACAGCAGCACGGATACCCTTGACTTTATTAGCAGCCATTGAAATACCGATACCTGTACCACAGCAAAGAATACCTAATGTATCTTCACTTGAGCTTACAGCAGTTGCAACTTTATAAGCGTACTCAGGATAATCAACGCTATCCTCTGTGTAACAACCAAAATCTGTGTATTCGTAGTTATTCTCTTTGAGATATTCAATAATTGCATTTTTGATATTAAGACCACCGTGGTCACAACCTAAAACTACTTTCATTTTTATCATTCCTTTTCTTTATTTAATATTTCACGCTCTGCCTGTGATGGTCGAAGGTAAGTAGGCATCAAAGAGGCAGATGTTAAAATTTCATTTTTATTAATAAACTCTACTGCTGCCAAAGCAACAGAGGAAGCTTTTTGATAACGTTTAGATGCTGCGCTCAAAACAACGTCGCTATCACCTTTTTGCGAATAGCAAAGTTGTGCACCATCTCCGACAAGCATAATCTTTTTATTAATATCAACGAGCTCGTCAAACAAAGCCTCGACGCTGATTGCTCTATCATCACAAAGTCGGTTGACTATACCATTGTCCACTTCGAACAATGCGTTGTAAACCTGATTTCTCCTTGCGTCCATACAAGCACAAACAACAATATTATCACTATCAATGTAGTTGTACGCCATACTTTGAAGTGTTGAGACGCTTACACAAGGCTTGTTTGTTGCCATAGCCATACCTTTGATAACAGAAACTCCGATTCGTATTCCTGTGAAAGAGCCTGGTCCGGTGTTAACAGCAAAGTAGTCGATGTCATCGAGATCAAGCCTTGTCGAACCAAGTAGTGCATCAATCATCGGCACAAGTGTCTGGCTGTGTGTGAGCTTTGTGTTAATATAAAATTCGCCAATTATCTTATTTTCTTCAGCATCATAGATGCAAACTGAAGCAGATGTGGCAGACGCATCAAGTGATAATATCTTCATACTCATCAAGTCCTTCTATAGTAAAAATGCGTTGATTGTCATCTTCGGTTTTGTTGATAGTAATTCGGATAGTCTTATCATCAAGAGCGTATTCAATATTTTCGCTCCACTCGATAACAATAACACCTGTATCAAAATAGTCATAAAAACCAGTAGAATACAAATCATCTTCACTGGTAATTCTGTACATATCAAAATGATAGATGTTATACTTTCCGTTATACTCGTTTACGATAGCAAAAGTCGGACTGGAAACGCCATAGTCAAATGACAGTCCAGATGCAAGACCACGTGTAAACGCGGTCTTCCCTGCTCCCAGATCACCAAACATAGCAATAACCTCGTCACCTTTAAGGATTGAAGCGATTTTTTTGCCTAAATTTTCAGTTTCGTTAACACTCTTACTTATAATTCTGATCATAGCCGACACTTTCCATTGAAATTACTGAAATATTTTACCACAAGTTCTCTGCTTAATAATGCTATATAGAGAAAAAACAGAAATTTTTACTTTACATATATGTTATAATTCTTGATTATAGATTTATATTCTAATATAATACAGATATAATTTGTCTTTTACGGACGGTGAAACATTGAATTCATTTACTAAAACAATAAAAAACTTTTTTACAAAAACGGATAATTTTCTGTGGTTGCTGACTATAGCTGCTGTTGCATACAGCATATTACTCATCAGCAGCATGCAACGCACAAGCGACTACAACTATCTTCAATCTCAAATAATTGCGGTTGTAATCGGATATGTACTAGCTGTATTTATTTCAATCGTTGATTACGAGAGGTTTCTTGAGGCGTGGTGGTTTTTAGGCATCGTTGGCATCGGATTGCTTGTTATTGTACTGTTCATCGGTATCAATGTAACGGGTACAGATGATACAGCGTGGATAAGTCTTCCTGGTGGTTTTTCGTTTCAGCCGTCTGAACTTGTTAAAATCATATTTATAGTTACTTTTTCAAAACATCTTCAGCTGCTTGTTGTTAACAACAAGCTTCACACTTTGACAGGAATGATATCACTTATCCCTCACATGGCAATCCCTGTACTGTTAGTACATCTTCAGGGTGACGATGGTACAGCACTTGTTTTTCTATTTATGTTCGTCATTATGATGTTCGCAGGCGGTGTTCAGCTGAGATATTTTCTGATTATGCTTCTGCTGCTGTGTACAAGTATCCCGATACTGTGGAAGTATATTCTAAATAATGAACACAAAAATCGTTTCAAGGCACTTTTTGATATTGATGGAAATGCGATGACAAACTATGGTTGGCAACAATTCCAAGGCAAGGTATCTATTGCGTCAGGCGGATTGGAAGGTTATGGTTTGTACAAAGGGCCGAGAGTCGCGTCGGGGATTGTACCCGAACAGGAAAACGACTTCATCCTGACAGTAGCAGGAGAAGAGCTGGGGTTCATCGGATGTTCGCTGATACTGATGATTCTTTTACTAATTATGATTAAAATACTGATAGATGCATCAAAATCACGCGATTATGTCGGTAAAATAATTAGTGTCGGTGTTTTCTCAATGCTTGCTACACAAACAATAATTAATGTCGGAATGGTGCTCGGGCTTTTACCTGTTATCGGAATCACTCTCCCGTTTTTCAGCAGTGGCGGAAGCTCCGTGCTGTCTGTACTTTTAGGCATAGGTCTTGTGCAGAGTGTGTATACGCATAAAGATATAATCGAATCAAGTGGTGTACTTAAGACAAACAAATACAAATTCTCGTACAATATGTATCAATAACAAAAGCACGGTAGATAAACTACCGTGCTTAATTTTTACTGTTTTTGCGTTACATTAACGCTGACCGTATATTTACCATTCACCCAACAATTCAGATAATCATTTGTAAAGCCGAAAGCTACTGGAAGTTCAAGACTCACTGAATTCTTATCTAATTCGTCAAGCTTAGACGCGAAATCAACTTTAGGGATAATGTGACCAGAATTGATATCTTCGATAAGACCACTAGGACCACATACAGTTACCTCCAAGCTTGAGGTGTTATACACTACATTGTATTTATTTAGGTCGATGTTAGCCGCAGTAAAGTTAGTTACAATTAAATTCTTTTTATCATATCCTGACAAATCAATACTAACTTTTGTAGTAGAGCTATCACTCAGATTTTTACAACCAACAGGTAAAGTTATATCGTAAACAAAACTATGTTGCTCGTTTGACAGTTCAGAAAAATCGAGCTTACCAATAAAGACTTTGTCATCCTTTATTGAATCCAGAACTGATTTTTCAGCCGCGATATTAATCTTTCGAGGGTTGATGATGATTACCGGATAGTTCTTTGGAGCGTTAACGACCTCAAGATCCAGAGAAACCTCACGAATAGGTAACGGTGTCAAAGTTACTTCAATGTCATCGTTATCAGTCTGTGCCATTGTTATATCTACTTCGTCACCATTACTATCAAGATACATAAGGTCAAAAACATCTTTTTTGCTATTACCATCTGAGCCATCAAGGCTACCTCTGACAACAACTTTATCGATAGAAGAAACTACTGATTCAGGACCCGATACTGTAACAGATGATTCAGAAAGTGCTGAGTTTGCGTAATAGCCTTCTTTGACTGTATACACAATATCATCAGTGATTTCAAACGTCTTTTCCTTGTATCTATCGATATACGCAGTAACGGTAGATGGTGAAACACTGGAAGCAAAGCTGTAGTTAGTTTTTACACCAACTTTCTTTGCTGTGAGCTCAAGAACATATACATCAGGAGCGATGATAGTATTTGTCTGAAGTGCTACAACCTCGATGTCAGCAGCAGACAAAGAACCAACAGTGATACGGTTGCCTGTAACTTCTACAGAAGCGGTCTGGTCAACACCGAACACCTGCAAGCCATCTTCGATTGCTTCCTGAGATAATTCTATTTTAATAGGAATATTTGAAATAGTTACACTGCTTTCTATCTGAGAGTTAGCGTTGATAACAAACCAGATAACAAACGCAATCAGCAAAGAAAGCGCCATTAACACAAGATTATTCGAAAGGAAACGATTTAATATGCCTTTATTATTCATCATCTTTCTCCTTTCTGTTTTTAAACAATACAGTAAAGAGATCCTGTTTTTCATTATCAGCTGGAATTATTAGCTCGGTGAGTTTTTCTGCGAGTTCTTTTCTATCAAGCTCACGGATGAGTTTTCCGCCAACAGCTATAGAAATAATACCTGTTTCTTCTGAAACAACTACAACAACCGCATCAGACTCTTCACTCATTCCGATTGCAGCTCTGTGTCGTGTACCAAGAGAAGAACTGAGGTGTGTGTTATCTGTAAGAGGAAGAATACATCCCGCTGATAAAACTTTACCGTTTCTCAGTATACACGCACCATCGTGAAGTGGCGCTTTGTTAAAAAACAGGTTACCAAACAAGGCTACCGAAGTAGAAGAATTAAGCTCGGTACCACTGGCAGAGATTTCACTAAGCATTGTGTTTCTTTCAAAAACAATCAGCGCACCAGTTTTAGAATGGCTGAACACAACAGCAGCGTCAGCTACATCGTTGATAGCTTTTGTCCACAAAGCAGTAATATCGTCATTTTTATTGGAGAAAGAAGAGAAAAGTGTACCTTTGGAAATATTACTTCTACCAAGATGTTCAAGCATTCGTCGAAGCTCAGGTTGGAACACTATAACAAGGATGATAACAGCAAATTCAAACACAGTTGTAAGAATAACATTAACCATAGTAAGGTCAAACAGAGCTGAAAGTGCATAAGCGATAACAAGCACAGCAAGACCCTTGATAAGCTGAGCGGCACGAGTCTGTCTCAACAGCTTGAAAAGGTAATAAATAATAATTGCAACAAGCACTATATCAACAGCGTCGCTGAATGTGAACGTTTTGATAATTGCGCCTATTGTCGATATCCAACTCGATAAAAAGCCCATAAACTTCCTCCATAACATACTACGTTATATTTTAACACACATCATTATTCATTTCAACTTGATTCTTTAAATTAAATATAATTTTTTATTGCAAATATCAGTTTATTGATTTGATTGTAAGTTGTAAATACTGATGGAGAAATGCGAACAACTCCTTCGTCGATAGTATTCATAAAATTATGAGCTAGCGGAGAACAATGTAATCCAGAACGTACTGCAATACCGTAGTTTTTACCAAGATACGATGCAACCTCTTCACTGTTTCTACCTTCGACTGAAAAAGAAAGCACAGGAGCAAAGCTGTTTATATCAGGGCGTTTGTTGTATAGTTTAACTTTTTTAATACGAGAAAAATTATCATAAACTGATTTCAAAAGATTGATTTCATATTTATGAATATTTTCTATACCCTTTTTCAGTACAAATTCAACCGAGCTATTAAGTGCGCAGATACCCGGGATATTCAACGTGCCGCTTTCGTATCTATCAGGCATAAAATCAGGTTGCAGATAATTCTGTGACTCGCTGCCTGTACCACCTTCAATCAGAGTATCAGGCAAATCTTCAGTATTAACAATTAGTATCCCAATTCCCATTGGTCCGTATAACCCCTTGTGTCCTGCACAACATACAAAATCATAATTATGCTCACTCACATTTATAGGAAGTACACCTGCACTCTGGGCAGCATCCAGACAAAACCTGATGCCATTACTGTGTGCCAGCGCACAGATTCTTTCAACAGGCAATCGGAACCCGAACACGTTAGATGCATGAGTACAGACAACTAGTTTCGTTTTTTCGTTAAAGCATTTTCTGAAACTGTCAACGGTTTTATCTGCATCATTTGGATAAACCGTAGCAATAGAATATGAAACCCCATGAGATTTCAGCTTTTCAAGCGGGCGCAACACAGAATTGTGTTCAATACAAGAAATAACACAGTGGTCACCCTTTCTGAGTATCCCCTTAATCACTGTGTTGAGTGATTGTGTGCAACCTGATGTGAACACAACTTTGCTTTCATCATCAATGTTGAATAGTTTACATATAGATTGGCGACATTCAAAAATCTTTTTGGCTGTATCCAGACTCATTTTGTGTCCACTTCTACCCGGCTTTGCACAATATTTATTCAATGACTGGACTAAAGCAATTTTTACCGAATCGGGTTTTGGGAAAGTTGTGGCACTGTTATCAAGATATATCATACTCCCTCGCGTGCCACCCTGCCGATAATTTTGACTCCGTGTCTTAGCAGTATTTCGTGTGCTGTCTGTGTGTTTTCAGGCACGAAAAGACAATATCCGCACGAATTCACCTGATGAGTCTTAGGGGTACGTTCAATATATGAACGTAATCTGTATTTATCTAAAATCTTCTTTGCTTTCATCGCGTATGTTACCGATGGAACAAGAATTAGTTGTTTTTCCATAAAATTTACACCTCTGCATTTTTATTAACATAATATGTTTTAAAATACAGAGGTGTTATTAAATAAATATTAAGTTTCTGATAAAAGATTTCCCATATCATACATACCGCT
>JAZSHE010000126.1:0-4137 GCA_045533085.1 Ruminococcus sp. | reverse complement strand
TAAGAAAGGTATGGTTATTATGAGAGGTACAGATTTTAAAATTTTTGATAAAAGAGTGTGGTTATCCGCACCTACTATGCACGGCGAGGAACTTGAATATATGCAGCAGGCATATAATACAAACTGGATGTCTACATTGGGAGAAAACATTGATCAGGTCGAAAAAATTATCTGTGAAAGAGTTGGTTGTAAATACGCTGTTCCTCTTGCATCAGGAACATCAGCATTACATATGGCAATGAAGCTTGCGGGTATTAAGTCAGGTGATAAGGTCTTCTGTTCAGATGTGACATTCAGTGCTACAGTTAATCCTATTGTTTACGAGGGCGGAGAGCCGGTGTTTATTGACACTGAACGCGACACATGGAATATGTGTCCTCAGTCGCTTAAAAGAGCGTTTGAATTATATCCTGATGTTAAGGTCGTTGTTTGCGTTCACCTTTATGGCACACCGGCTAAAATGGATGAAATTAAGAGTATTTGTGACGAGCACGATGCAGTTCTTATTGAAGATGCCGCTGAGTCTTTTGGTGCTACTTACAAAGGCAGACAGACCGGTACATTCGGTTTGTACAATATTATCAGCTTTAACGGTAATAAGATAATCACTGGCTCATCAGGAGGTATGCTTTTGACTGATGACGAGTATGCATCAAACAAGGTGAAGAAATGGTCAACACAGAGTAGAGAAAACGCTCCATGGTACCAGCACGAAGAAATCGGTTACAATTACCGAATGAGTAATGTTATCGCAGGTGTTGTCAGAGGCCAGTTACCACATCTTGATGAGCATATCGCACAGAAAAAGGCAATCTATATGCGATATAAAGAGGCGTTCAAGGACCTTCCTGTAAAGATGAATCCATTTGATGCAGAAATCTGTGAACCTAACTTCTGGCTCAGTTGTATGATTATAGATGCTGATGCTATGTGCCAGCAGACAAGAAGCGCTACACAGGCCAGCTATATTGCGGAAAAAGGTAAGAGTTGTCCGACACAGATACTCGAGACTCTTGACAAATACAACGCTGAAGGCAGACCAATCTGGAAGCCGATGCACATGCAGCCGATGTACAGCAAAAATGCTTTTGTGAGTGTTTATGGTGATGTTGGCGCGGATATTTTTGAGCGTGGACTTTGCTTGCCAAGTGACATCAAAATGACCGCTGAGGAGCAGGACGCTGTTATTGAGATTATTAAAAGCTGTTTTATCTAAGAGGGTATTATGGGTAAACACAAGCCTTACGGCATTTACGAGAAATTTTTCAAACGACCGATAGATATCATTTGTGCGTTATTGGCATTGGTTGTTTTTTGGTGGTTATATGTTATTGTTGCTGTTCTTGTCAGAGTAAAGCTCGGTAGTCCTGTAATTTTTAAGCAGGCAAGACCAGGCAAGGACGAGAAGATTTTTTATCTTTACAAATTTCGCACTATGACGGATGAGAGAGATGAAAACGGAGAGCTTCTGCCCGATGATGTGCGACTTACTAAGTTTGGCAGATTTCTGAGAAAGACTTCGCTCGATGAACTTCCTGAGGCGTTGAATATCCTCAAGGGAGATATGAGTGTTGTTGGTCCAAGACCACTGCTTGTGGAGTATTTGCCTAGATATAACGAAGAACAAAGACATCGTCACGATGTTAGACCGGGACTTTCAGGTTACGCTCAAGTGCACGGTAGAAATACTGTGACTTGGGAGGACAAGTTTAAAATGGATGTCCACTATGTAAACAACATCACCTTTTTGGGCGATGTAAAAATTATTTTAGACACTGTATTAAAAGCTTTTGTAAAACAGGAGGGAATAAGCTCTCAGACTTCTGTAACAATGGAGGCTTTTACAGGCAACGAAAAATCAGAAACGGTTGAAGTATGAAAAAAATTGTAATAATCGGAGCTAGTGGCCACGGTAAGGTGGTTGCTGATATAGCAAGACTGAATGGATACGAAGAGATAGTTTTTTTAGATGACAACAGCTCATCCGACTTTTGTGGTAGTTATCATATTGTTGGTGACAGTAATTGTATTACACAACTGGATGGTGAGTTTTTTGTAGCTATCGGGAACGCGAAAGTCAGAGAACAATTGTTTTATAAGCTGAAGGAAATGAATAAGGCGTTAGCTACGCTCATTCATCCAAATGCAGTTATTGGCGAAAATGTTATCGTCGGCGAAGGAACGGTTATAATGGCGGGTGCGGTGGTGAATCCGTGCACAACAATAGGCCAAGGATGTATCATCAACACCTGTTCTTCAGTTGATCACGACAACAGAATTGCTGATTTTGTTCATGTGTCAGTGGGTGCTCATCTTGCAGGAAAAGTAAGAATTGATGCTCGTACATGGGTAGGGGCAGGAGCTACTGTGAGCAATAACATAGACATAACCAGCGATTGCTTGATAGGTGCAGGTGCTGTAGTTGTTAAAGATATAAAAGAAAGCGGTACATATATCGGGGTGCCGGCTAAATTGAGGGAGAATCTGGATTGAGTACAGCAGCTGTTGCAAGAAGCACACGCAATACTAACATTGAGTTACTCAGAGTCATTTCTATGATAATGATTGTAACTCTGCATTATATGAATCAAGGCGGAATTCTTGATACACTTACATTTGGAGACAGTAATTACGCGATAACATGGCTGGTTGAAAGTTTCTGTTATGTTTCGGTAAATTGTTACATTCTTATAAGCGGATACTTTCTGTGTGAATCAACTTTCAGGTTGAGAAAAGTGATTGATATTGTATTAGAAGTGGTATTCTACTCGGTTGGAATCTACTTGCTGTTTTGTGCAATCGGAGTGGAATCCTTTTCTGTAGTCAGCCTGATTACAGGATATTTGTTCCCTATTATTCATGGAGAGTATTGGTTTGCTACAGTGTATGTTGTTCTTTATTTGTTCTCTCCATTTTTGAACAAATGGCTGGCGGCATTGGATAAAAAGGAGCATCAGAAACTTATTTTGCTGATGTGTTTGGTTTTTTCCGTTATTCCTTCGGTTTTCTTCTTTGCAGGAGAAAATCTTGGCGTAGCAGGTGGATACTCACTCATATGGTTTGTTTTCATCTACATTGTGGCTGCGTATATTCGTAAGTATGGGTTGAAAATCAAGAATATTTATTTGATAACAACTTTTGTATTATCGGGTTTTGTCACTTTTGCGGCGAAATTTTGCCAGGAAGCGATTCTGGGAACAGAGTTGTGGGATTTGTACAGGTATAGCTCGATTACGGTGTTGTTAGCATCGGTTTCGTTGTTTATGCTCTTCATCCAGATGAAGCCGAAGAATCACAGAATCTGGGCTTTCTTTGGAAGTACTACCTTTGGTGTATTCCTGATTCACACTCAGTACATAATGCGAGATAAGATACTGTGGAAAGAGATAATCAGACCGCTTGATTACTGCTATAGCAACACAGGAACTTTCTTGTTGCATATGGTAATCAGCGTGCTGTTAATTTATTTGTCTTGTAGTATGATTGATTATCTAAGAATTTTGTTATTCAATTTTGTAAATAAATTATTTGTTTTAGCAAAACAGTGTAAAGCTAAGGGATAGAGATATGAATGTACTTTTCTTAACATTGCTTGAGTTCGAAACTTTACAGGAAAGAAATCTGTACACAGACCTTCTCAGAGAGTTTGAAAAACAGGGACACAGATTATATGTTATTTCTCCGATTGAACGCAAGCATAAGCAAAAAACACACATTGTAACAGAAGGCAATTCAACCATCCTGAGGTTGAAAATCGGAAATATCCAGAAGACCAATCTGATTGAAAAGGGTATAACAACTCTTGCGATAGAGCCTACTTATGTAGCTGGAATAAAGAAATACTTCAGCGATGTTAAGTTTGATTTGGTTATGTACTCCACACCACCGATTACTTTTTCAAATGCGGTTAATTTTGTAAAAAAGCGTGATGGAGCTAAAACTTACTTGTTGTTAAAAGACATCAATCCGCAGAATTCTGTTGATTTAGGAATGTTATCCAAAAACGGAGTCAAAGGAATTATATATAAAGTTTTCAGAAATAAAGAAAGAAAGCTGTACGAGATATCTGATAGAATCGGATGTATGTCGCAGGCTAATGTTGACTATGTTATAAAACACAACCCTTTTGTTGACAAA
>JAZSHE010000142.1:0-3154 GCA_045533085.1 Ruminococcus sp. | reverse complement strand
GTCGGGCTGAATCTCAGCCTGTCCTTTAGTACATTATCCGACGAAGTCAGACTTTTGTCAATGGTGTCAGATGACAGCGCAGGTGTTATAATCAGAGATGTGCTTTCGAAAAGCAACGTATCTACTCAATATCTTTTGAACTGTGGCTCAACCGCCCAGTCAGTTGTGCTGTACGATAACGACGGCAGACGCAGAATTTTCTGTGATTTGAAAAATCTGCAGGAACAAGCCTACGATGAAAATATCTTCACAAGTGCTGTGAAGGACTGCGACGTGGTTTGTTTGTGCAATATAAACTTTTCGCGCAATCTTCTGAAAATTGCTAAAGATATGGGCAAGCTCATCGCTACTGATATCCATGTCCAGAATAACATCGACGATGAGTACAATCGCGATTATATGAACTATGCTGATATACTGTTTCTCAGCAACGAGGGGATAATCGGCAGGGAAGAAGAGTTTGTTAATTCTTTGAAAGAAAAATATAATAACGAGATTATTGTTGTAGGTATGGGCAGAGAAGGTGCTTTGATGTATGTGCGTGCTGACGATAAGTTTCACCGCCAGAACGCTGTTGAAAACAAAAACGTCGTCAATACCGTCGGAGCAGGTGATGCTATGTTCTCATCGTTTGTACACTTCTACACAAAAGGTGTTGATCCGTACACTTCGCTTGAATATGCGATGCACTACGCATCACATAAGATTTCATTCGATGGAGCCGCAAAAGGCTTTATGACTGAGGCTGACCTGCTTCAAAAGGTGCACAAGGCTTTATAGTACGCTACGTTGATGTCACCACTTTCAAAGGGCAGAGTGCACTCTCGAGAATGAAGGTTAGTTAAAATCTTTACGCACCACTAATTATAAATTTTACACACAATAAAAAAGCAGTAGCACATTCGCTACTGCTTTTTCTCGTTTCTTAGGGGGATTATATAAGGAAAAAACTAAAAACGCCTATTATTATACTGAGTAATGCTCCGAAAAGCACGTCTTTTATAAAGTGTACACCCGACAAAACTCTCGTTATACCGATGAGCGTTGCAAGCACAAGCATTATCACACCGATTTGGATATCGATATACAGAAATGCCATTGCTATAATAAACGCGGATGCAGTGTGTCTGCTCGGAAAACTCTTGCCTTTTGTATCTTTGTGCACAGCAGGGGAGTAGTTATACACCTCGTATGGTCGTTTTGCGTTTACTATACAGCGCAACGCAGAAACCAGTATAAGCACAAACAACGGTACAAAAGCCACTTTCAAAAACATCTCGTTTCTGAATCCTTCTGTTATCAGCAGATACACAAGCTGTAACGGATAGAACAGCATCATTATGGCAGGCAGAATATCGTGAAGAGCCTTTATTGTGTTTGATCTGCTTTTTGTCGCAGTGAAATATTCGCTCAGAAATTTGTATTGCTCTTCTTTCATTTTTGCCCGTCCTTTCTCTCAGATTGCCTATATTATATCATCATATTTTTTAAAAACAACAAATAAACTTTTACAAAATTATTAACATTCTATGACTACGCCGTAGTTTTCGAACCAGTAGTCAAGCTCGATGATGTACGCCATTATCTGTGGAGCACGCATCAGCTGACCGTACCACGGAGATGAAATATGGTCAGGATTGTTCATGATATTCATCACACCATCATAGTCGAGGATACAGCTGAGAACGGTGTCTTTTTTGCGCAGAATCTCTTTGACCTTTTCGCTGCACAGTTTCATATATTCAGGGTTGTGGGTTTTCGGATACGGGCTTTTCTTTCTGTAGCATATATCGTACGGCAGAATGTTTTCGAAAGCTTTTCGAACGATGCCTTTTTCTCTTGAACCATAGGCTTTGAGTTGCCACGGCATATTGTACGCATATTCAACCAGTCTGTAGTCGCAGAAAGGTACCCTGACTTCAAGCCCTGAGTACATTGAACACCTGTCTTTTCGCTCTAAAAGACATTGCATAAACCAGCTTAGGTTGAGCATAAACATCTCTCGCATACGTTTGTCAACAGTTGAATCAGACGGCAACTTGTCGGCTTTTCGTATAGTGTCGAAATACTTGCTCATAACATACTCTTCGCCGTTTTTCAGTATACCTTTTTTGAGTATTAAGCGTCTGATTTCCTGACTGCGTGACCACGGAAAACACTCTTCGAACAGGATGTTTTTGTTGTGATACCACGGATATCCGCCGAACAGTTCGTCTGCACACTCGCCTGACAAAGCTACCGTGTAGTCTTTTTTTATCTCTTTGCAAAACAGCAACAGCGACGAGTCTATGTCAACATAACCGGGCAAATCTCTTGCTTTCACGCTGTCGTACAGCGCTTGCATAACTTTCTCGTTGTCAAGCACGATTTCCGTGTGGTCTGAACCTATGTGTTCTGACATAATCGAGATATAGTCAAAGTCAGCGTTAGGCTGAAAAGCGTTTTTTGTGAAGTACTTTCTGTTGTCTTCGTACTCAACGCTGTAGGTGTGGATGTTCTGCAGATTGTTTTTCTTGTGATAATCCGATGCTACCTGACAAATTATGCTTGAATCAAGTCCGCCCGACAAGAAAAAACACATCGGAACATCGCTTATGAGCTGGCGGTTAATTGCATCTGTTATGAGATAACGTGTTTTTTCGATCGTTTCACTTTCACAATCTGTGTGCTCCTGCGCTTTGATTCGAAAGTACGTTTCCTTGTACAATTTTCCGTTTTTGTATATCGCCATTTCTCCCGGACGTAGTTCTTTTACACCCTTGAATATACCGCACTTTGGTGAGCGTGCAGGACCTAAAAAGAAGATCTCGTATAATCCCGTTTCGTTTACGGTAGGTTTTACAATGCCGCTTTTTAGCAGTGCTTTTATCTCTGAACCAAAGATGATTCCGCTTTTGTGTTTGTAGTAAAAGAACGGTTTTACTCCAATTCTGTCACGGCACATAAACAGCTTTTTGGATTTAACTTCGTACACAGCAAAGGCGTAGATGCCGTTTAACATCTGTGCACATTTTTTGCCATACTGTGCATAAGCGTGAAGCAGAACCTCTGTGTCGCTGTGGGTGTTGAAAATGTGTCCTTTTGATATGAGCTTTTGTCTTAGCTCATCGGTGTTGTACAGCCCGCCGTTGTACACGATGACGTATTCTTCACC
>JAZSHE010000032.1:0-4226 GCA_045533085.1 Ruminococcus sp. | reverse complement strand
ATTTCCTGACCGATGATACCCTGCTCCTTTGCTACAGTTTCTTTAGTAAAATACGGCGACTGTACAAAGTCGAGCAAAATCTCAAGGCTCTGCTCAAAATTATCGGTACAAGAGAAGAGATAGCAGGTTTTATCAAAGCTTGTATATGCATTTGCGTTGGCACCTGTTTTTGAGTAGCGTGTAAACGCATCGCCGTCTTCAGACTCAAAAAGCTTGTGCTCAAGATAGTGAGCTATACCATCAGGAACACGTACAACATCACCGCCATCTAATCTGAACGCATTGTTGATGCTGCCATACTTCGTGCCAAAAATCGCATACGTTGAGCTATAGCCCTCTTTAGGATACACATAAATAGTGAGTCCTGAATCGTGCTTGATTTTATAATACTTTTCACAAAGGTCAAGAGATTTAATTTCTTTAATATCCATAATCACACCTCTTCCTTGTTTTCTTCTGCCACACCTGTCAGGGTGTACACAGTATCAAGTGTCAGCATATTTGCACAACGGATAACATCTTCCTTGGTAACAGCGTTAAGTTTCTCAACACACTGCTGTGGAGTTAGAATCTCTCTGTCGAACATCTGGGACATATAGTGACCATTGATACCGCCAACTGTATCATAGTTAGAATAAAAAGCGTTTGCCATCGAAAGCTTTGCGGCTTTCATCTCTTCATCGGTGATATCACCATTCTGCATAGCCTTGATTTCGCCGAGAATCGCTTTTTCTGATTTTTCAATATTCTCACGTTCAACACCACTTTCGATGAGCATAATACCCTTCTGGCGGATGTATGAAGACGAACAGTAGTAGCACAGACTGAGCTTTTCACGCACGTTGCAGAAAAGTTTCGAATGAGCAGTACCGCCAAGGATTGTACACATAAGCCTTGCCGCCATTGTATCCTCATCAGGCTCAGCAACAGCAGTTCTGAAACCAAGAATCATCTTGGACTGAGAAAGCTCCATATCTTCGTTGCCGCGCTTAACTTCCTGCGCCTCTTTCACAACTTCGGTTGAAAGCTCGGTCACAGTTCTCTTTATTTCGTTAAAACGCTTGTTGAACACATCGTAAGCACTTTTTGAATCAGAATCGCCGACATACATAATTTCAAATCGTGCACAACTGAGCATATTCTGCCATGCTTTGTATAAATCTTCAGGAGTAACGCTGTTGACGCTTTCTCTGTCGCCATAACGCTTTATCGAAAACGCCTCATCCTCACACATAAGCGCAAGAGCCTTGCCCTTTGCATAGATGCGCTTTTCATTGAACTCAGAGTCAATCATATCAATAAGCTGACGACGTTCCTGTTCGCACTCGGTGCTGTCAAACGCACAGTCTTTCACAAACGGGTCAAACAGTACATCGCACAACAAGTTTGAAAGCTCCTCGGAAATAACATCGTTACCAAGAGCGTAGCGGTCATCGATGCCTGAAATCGAAAAAGTGAGTGCCTGAGCATCGCCAACTTTCATAAAGCCCGATGACAACGAAGCACCATAAAGATACGAAAGCTTTTTTGAAAGCAAAGTAAAATCAGGGTACTTGTTGCAAGAACGAGTCATCACAAGCGACATCAACGCGTTGCTTGCCGCAGTTTCTTTTTTGAGTGGCATGTAAGCGGTGACACAAATTCGCATTGTTTTGAAACGGCTCTCCCTCACAGTATTGAACATTACCGAGTCGGTAATCTGTTGTCTTATCAATTTGCTCATATTATCCTCCAAATGCTGATTGGGTAAATTTTCACGCAATTTTTATATAACTTTATTATTGTACCACAACAAAGCAAATTTGTATATAAAATATTTTGTCAGAAAATTTTATTTTTATTATTGACAAATGTAAAATAAGGTGCTATAATAGCAAGCGTTCGAGAAAAACGAATAAATTTGCGAGTGTGCTGGAATAGGCAGACAGGCACGTTTGAGGGGCGTGTGTCTTCGACGTACGGGTTCAAGTCCCGTCACTCGCACCAAACTCTTAATCTCAGAAATGGCTTAACAAAGCGGTTTCTGGGATTTTTCTTTTTGTCCGAAAATATATGTTCATTATCGTGTTCATTATTCAGTAAATTTCTATGTAGATTCAAGCAACTGAGCTACACTATTTAATGCTTTTTCATTAGTATCTTGCACTGCATGAGCGTAGACATTCAGCGTAGTGCTTGTTTGACTATGCCCTAACATAGCAGATACAGACTTAACATCTACACCGCTTGTCAATACCTGTGTCGCTACGAAATGTCTAAAGCTATGTAAACCCTTAAATGGTATTTCTTCGAGCTTACAAAAGCGTTCTAGCCACGTATATGGAGTATTAGGATGCATAGGTTTTCCATCCCATGTTACAAATAACCTATCTGTATCGCACCATAATTCACCGCACTTTTCAGCTTGCTTTTTTTGCTCATCTCTCAACTGTTTAATAAGCTCTATTAACTTAGATTGAACAACCAATGAGCGATAACTGGATTTTGTTTTAGGTGTATCAGTATACAATCCTACACCGCTACGATAGTTAGATGTTCTCTTAATCGTTAGCACGGAGGTATCAAAGTTAATATCTTTGTACTCTAATCCAAGAACTTCTCCCCTACGCATACCGCTATAAGCTAACAAATTAAAGAACAACTTATAATCTGTTGGTGCTTTCTCGTCAATTAACGATAGCATTTTTCTCATCTCAGATAATGAGTATACATTTATTTCTTTGCTTTTCGATTTACTAAAGGTAATATCTCGACACGGATTATGCTCAATAATTCCACACTTTTTAGCATAAAGCATTACATTACTAATAAACGTCAAATAGTGTTTTTGTGTCTTCTGAGATAACCCCTTACCAGTATTCTGATTTACACCATCTTTTGACAAAGAGGTTATAAAGCTTTGGATTTTTCGATATGACAGCTTAACAACCAACGTATTACCTAAAGATTTATATGTTCGTTCTGTACAGTTTTTCATTCTCAACAAACTACTTGGTTTTAAGTCATTAGTGTCTTCTTGTAGCTGTAACCACTCGTCAGCTAATTCTTTAAATGTAATACGTTGCTTAAGAAAATCAAGTTCATCGTTTTCACGTTCCTGCATTTCTTTATATTCTTTTTTTGCTTGTTCTTCGAACAAAACAGCTTGTCTGTTCACCTCTTTTTCAATCTGTTTTGGTGTCATATCAGGGTCAGGTTTATATGTCATAGATTTAACCATCTGCTGACCATTTACATACCCAAGACTAACTCTGATTAAATATGACACAACACCGTCTTTGGAAGGTCTTATTTGAATATTCATGCTTAATTACCTCTTTTCTTTATAATCAAGCACAAGTAGCGGTATTATTATAACAAGATAGCTTGTCTATTAGCAAGTCGAGATTCACCAAAACTTTATTAGATATTTTTATAGTGGGTATCTCTCCGCTTTTTATTAACTGCCTAAACATACGTATACTAAAGTCAGTGTCAGGGTCTAACTCTTTTATCGCTTCATACGCTTTTGGAATGGTTCTCATTCTAACTTTTATATTTGATTTATTATTCATATGTATACCTTTATTTTACTTTCAATCTTATAAGCAAAATCCTTTCTTTATTTATGTATATGCGTTTTCGCGTTAGCAAAACGCTCTTTAGTCCCCTTGAGGGGGCGTGCTGTTTAGCGTAGCGTAACAGCAAAGAGGGGGGGTCGTTACCATAAATATATATTTAAGTTCTATTGGATTTATCTAAAATGCAAAGTTGTCACCATATTCTTTATTAGTAAAAGAATATATAATATATAATTTAGTGACAACTTTGTTGTTCACAGTATAATTTAAGCAATTTTAGCTATAACTATGTATCAGCTATATATTCTTCATATTCCGCTATTGCATCTTCGCTTGGATTGATAAAATATTTTATAAATAACTTTTTTAAAGTCAATTCGTTATCGTTGTCGTTTAACAGGCTATCAGACATACCAAATAATTCTACATAAGAGGTATCACTAATAATATCTTGTTTTCGTTCATCATGTTCTCTTTCAACCTTTTTCAAAGAAGACGAACCAACATTTTCTATATATATTTTTTTACAGCATTCTGTCACGTTATCAGATAAATCAAGCACCGAAAAATCAAACATAGAATAGTTAGTGTATTCATTTATGTTGGTTGATAGCATATTATAGTTAGCACCAATTTTAATTTGATTGTACACATAAAGCCAATTAT
>JAZSHE010000144.1:0-5676 GCA_045533085.1 Ruminococcus sp. | reverse complement strand
TAACAATTCTTGCAAAACTCCACTTATTACGCTAAAATACAAGTACTCTCGCGTAGTTCGGCAATTTTGAAATTTTGAGGTGTGAGCTTTGAATTTTGAACGAAAAGATAAGTACAGCTTTGACGATTTGGTCGAAATTATGAAAATTCTGCGTTCGCCTGATGGTTGCCCGTGGGATAGAGTTCAGACACACGAAAGTATCAGAGCTGACTTTATCGAGGAAACTTACGAGGCAATCGAAGCTATCGATACAAAGGACACAGAGCTTTTGAGAGAGGAACTCGGCGATGTTATGTTGCAGGTTATCTTCCACGCTCTTATGGAGGAAGAAGAGGGCAGATTTGACATTAGCGATGTGTGCGACGAGGTTTCGAAGAAGCTTATCATCAGACATCCTCATGTTTTTGCTGACACTATCGCTGATACTCCTGACGAGGTCTTGAAGAATTGGGACCAGATTAAGATGCAGACAAAGTCGCAGAAATCCCAGTCCGAGGTTCTTTCGTCAGTATCAAAGGCGCTCCCGGCACTTATGTTCAGCCAGAAAATCCAGAAAAAAGCCGCTAAGGTTGGTTTCGATTTTGAAAAAACCGAGGATGCGTTAAGCAAAGTGAATGAGGAGCTTTCCGAGCTTAAAGAAGCGATTGATAAAAACGACAGTGAGAATATGAGCGAAGAGCTCGGCGATTTGCTGTTTTCTGTTGTCAACGTCGCAAGATTTATTCAAGTGGACAGCGAGAAAGCGTTGTATGATGCTACACTCAAGTTCACTGACCGATTCACAAAGGTCGAAGCCTTGTGTAACGAACGAGGCATTGATATGACCACTGCTACTATTTCTGAGCTTGATTCCCTTTGGGATGAAGTTAAATAAAAAATTAGTGAAACATCACAAATACTATTTTGGAGGAAAACAAAATGAAAAAGACAGAACTTATTGCTGCTGTTGCAGAGAAAGCTAACATTTCTAAGAAGGACGCAGAGAAGGCAGTTTCTGCTACATTCGACGTAATCGTTGACGCTGTTGCTGCTGGCGACAAGATCCAGCTCGTTGGTTTCGGCACATTCGAGAGAAGAGACAGAAACGCTAGAACAGGTTGCAACCCAAGAACAAACGAGACAATCGAAATCCCTGCTTCTAAGGTTCCTGCATTCAAGGCTGGTAAGGCTTTCAAGGACGCTGTAAACAAGTAATTTTTGTTTTATAAAGGTTAAGCCGACTTTATGTCGGCTTTTACTTTTATCAGCCTTATTTTTTACACTTTATGAGGTGAGAATATGAGAATTGATAAATATCTGAAGGTTTCGCGTATCATCAAGCGTCGTACAGTCGCTAACGAGGTGTGCGATGCAGGTAAGGTTATGGTTAACTCAAAGGTTGTGCGTGCATCGTATGACGTTAAAGTTGACGATGTTATCGAGATTGACTTTGGCACAAGAGCCATAAAAGTTAAGGTAGTGTCAGTACAGGAAACTGTCAGAAAAGAAGATGCCGCTAATATGTACACTTCTGTTTAATCATAAATAAAATTCTTCCTCCATATACTGTCATAGTAGTATATGGAGGTTTTTTTATGCCTGAACAGAACTTGAAAAGCAACCACACTCTGATGCTTGATAACAGAACATCGCTCAGCCTTACGGGTGTCAGCGATGTAGTTGGATTTGATGAACAGACGGTAAACCTGATGACTGATTGCGGTACTCTTATCGTCAAGGGCGAAAATTTACATATTAACAAACTCAGCCTTGATACTAAAGATGTCTGCATCGACGGAACTGTGAACTCGTTACAGTATATTTCGCACAGCACAAAAACACTCAAATCAAAATTATTCAAGTAGCCTATGGAATTCACTTTAGCTGACCAGACGGTATATTTTCTTTTTTCAATACTTTTTGGTGTGATTTTGTCAACCTTGTATGATGTTGTCAGAGTGCTCAGGTTCATAGGCTTTACAAAGCTGTGGCACATTGTGATAAGCGATATTCTATATTTCTTTGTATGTGCAGTTCTGACGTTTTTGTTTGCTTTGCCGTTCAACAAAGGTGGAGTAAGATACTTTGTTGTGTTTGGAGAAACTGTCGGATTTATCCTTTATCGTTTCACTCTTGGTGAGGTTATGGCGGTGATTTATTGTTTTTTTATCCGCTATATTCGTAAAATTTTAGAAAAAACTTTGAAAATAATGCGATTTTTTTCAAATAAAGTATTGAAAGCAAATAGATTTGTGGTGTATAATGTAGGTAATATAATACACAAGCTACAAAATATAGTGTTTAAAAGAAAAGGGAACGATTACAATGAGCGTAAAAGAAGAAAAGAAACCGCTCCTTAATTTGCGTAACTTAGTGCTGTGCGTTGTAGTGTTGTTTTTTGCTATTTATTCGGTAGTTACTCTTATTGATATCTACTCACAAATCGGTGAGAAGAAGAGCGAGCTGGAAGATATTCAGGGCGAGATCGCTGTTCAGGAAATCAAGAACGAGGAAATGAACGATTTATATAACGCTTCCGATGAGGAATTCTCCAGATACGTCGAAGAAATCGCACGCGAGGATCTTGATTACATAAGACAGGGCGAGCGTGTTTTTGTTAACGTTTCAGGAGATTGATCATATAAGTAACAATATTAAGGGGTACAACAACATAATGACACATGCGGTCGGCACAGTCGTAAAAGGAAAAGTAACTGGTATAACAAATTTCGGAGCCTTCGTTGAGATTGAAGGCGGTAAAAGAGGTATGGTTCATATCTCTGAGATTTCTCGTTCTTATGTCGAGGATATCTCAAAGGTGTTAACTATAGGACAGGCAGTTGAGTGTAAAATCATCTCTATTGCAGATGACGGCAAGCTCGCTCTGTCAATAAAGCAGGCGTTGCCACCTGTCGAAAAACCACAAGGACATAGTGGTGGCAAAAAACGCGAATTTACAAAACGTCCACCACGAAAGTACACTCCTGCACCAAAAGTGACCTCTCCTGGTGATTTTGAGTGGCAGAGCAGCTCTAACAGTGGTTCGTTTGAGGATATGATGTCAAAGTTCAAGAAAACGAGCGAAGACAAAATGTCCGACTTGAAGCGTGGAGAAAGCCGAGGTTACAGCCGTAGAGGCAACGGATCCGGCAGAAAATAAATTTCATATCGATTTGATGCAAAGGAGGCATTACTATGAAGATAACCTATACCGCTAGAAAGGTTAATCTGAGAGATAATTTCAAGGAGCGTGTTGAAAAGAAGCTCAAGAAATTTGAGAAGATTTTCTCTGATGATGCTACTGTAAACGTTGTTGTTACTCTTAACAAGAACAACCAGACCGTCGAGATCACAATCAAGGATAACTCGATGATCTACAGAGCAGAGAAGACACAGCTTGAAATGAACGATGCCCTTGATAAGTGCGTTGATGTTCTTGGCAGACAGCTCAGAAAGAACAAGGCTAGGCTCGAAAAGAAGCTCAAGTCCGGTTCTATCGACGATTTGTTTGAGGCTGTTGTTGAGGAAGATGTTGAGGAAGAAGAGTACAAAGTTCTTCGTACCAAATCTATTCCTGTCAAGCCGATAACTGTTGACGAAGCTATCCTGCAGATGAATATGATCGGCCACAAGTTCTATATGTTCACAAACGTTGATACCAACGAAATCAACGTTGTTTACACTCGTGACGACGGAGCTTACGGACTTTTGGAACCATCATTTGATGATTGATTAGTAGAATAAAACATCAGGCGGAAGTTATCTTCCGCCTGTATTTATGAGGAGAAATAAATGACTTTTTGTGCAACCTGTCTTTTGGGACTTGAGGGTCTGGTGGCTAACGAACTGCGACACCACGATATAGAAAATGTAAGAGCTGAAAACGGCAGAGTTCTTTTTGACGGCGATATGTCCGCGTGTGCGAGAGCGAATATATGCTCGCGTTATGCTGAGCGTGTGTTGATTCTTGTGGATGAGTTTTACGCAAAGGATTTTGAACAGCTTTTTAATAGTGTCAACAAAATCGATTGGTCACAGTACATCGGCGTTGACGAGGCTTTTCCAGTGAAAGGAAGCTCTATCAATTCAAAACTCAACTCAATTCCTGCGTGCCAGAAGATTATCAAAAAAGCTATTGTAGAAAACCTGAAAAATACATACAAAACAGACTGGTTTGAAGAAAGTGGTGCTTTGCACAAAATTCAATTTTTGATTATCAAAGATAAAGTCAGCATAATGATTGATACGTCTGGTGACGGACTCCACAAGCGTGGTTTCAGAGAAAACGCAAATGCCGCTCCAATCAGAGAGACACTTGCCGCTGCGATGGTTGACCTTGCCCGTGTCAGACGTAATCACGTTGTGTGTGACCCGCTTTGTGGAAGCGGTACTATTGTTATCGAGTCAGCACTCAAAGCGCTCAATATTATGCCTGGTATCAACCGTAGCTTTATCGCTGAAACATGGGCTAAAAATGACCCTGAAATATGGGAGAGCGAGCGTGTGCGTGCGCGTTCTCTCGAGAATCGTGATTGTAGTTTCAAAGCTTACGGATACGATATCGACCCTGAGGCGCTGAAAGTTGCGATGGATAATGCTCAAAAAGCAGGTGTTGCGGATCGCATAACTTTTGAGCTCAGGGATGTTGCTGATTTTGAAAGTAGCGAAGAGTATCTTACCGTTATTACAAATCCACCTTACGGTGAGCGACTGCTCGATGTTAACGAGGCTGAAAGACTTTATAAAATAATGGGTAAGAGGTTTTTGAAGCGTGACCATTACACGTACACAATCATCAGTCCTGATGATGACTTTGAAAAGTGTTTCGGCAAAACTGCTGACAAACGCAGAAAGTTGTACAATGGTATGCTCAAGTGTAACGTCTATATGTATTTCAAGTGATAATATGATGTTATAAAAATTTTAGCAGGTTACTTTTTGTGCCTGCTTTTATTTTGCACATTGAAAAGCGTTTCGTAATATGCTATAATAACAAATCAGTAACGCAAATGAGAGGTAATTATGGTTTGTAATAATATTTTGGAAGCGATGGGTAATACGCCTATCATCAGACTCCAGCACATGACGGGTGAAAATGACGCTGATATTCTTGTTAAATTTGAGGGACTCAACGTTGGTGGTTCAATCAAAACAAGAACAGCATATAATATGATAAAAGACGCTATGGAAAAAGGTCTTATCAACAAAGATACTATTATTGTTGAGCCTACATCAGGCAATCAGGGTATTGGTCTTGCTCTGGTTGGAGCAGTGCTTGGTATCAAGGTCAAGATTATTATGCCTGATTCTGTCAGCGAAGAGCGCAGAATGCTCGTTGAACACTATGGTGCAGAGGTAGTTCTTGTGCACGATGCAGGCAACATCGGCGATTGTATCGAGGAGTGTCTTAACATCGCACTTACAATGAAAGCTGAGAATGATAATGTTTTCGTCCCTCAGCAGTTTGAAAATCCTGCTAACCCTGAGATTCAGCGTAAGGGCACTGGTATGGAAATTTTAGAGCAGGTAAATGCACCAATCCACGGCTTTTGTTCGGGTATAGGCACAGGCGGTACAATCACAGGTATCGGCGAGACATTGAAGTCAGAAAACCCTGATATTCTTATCTGGGCTGTTGAACCTGAAAACGCCGCTATTTTATCAGGTGGTTCAATCGGAACACACGTGCAGATGGGC
>JAZSHE010000099.1:0-13493 GCA_045533085.1 Ruminococcus sp. | reverse complement strand
TTCGGTAAGGGATAAAAGAGACACTTCCTGTATAATCGCATCTGACTTCTGCCCAAAGAAAGGCAGAAAGAAAAACATTGCAATACTGCAATCGAGCAATCCAAATACCAAGTCAAAAAAATGCTTTTGTTTTTGCTTAGTATCTTCTTCTGCTATGGTCAGTAATTCATCACCAGACAGCAGTTCGTCAATTGTTACTCCAAAAAAATTTGAGATTGCTTTCAAAGAATCTATATTTGGATATCCTCTGCCTGACTCCCATTTTGAAACAGCAGTTCTGGACACAAAAAGAACCTCTGCAAGTTCTTCCTGTGTAAGTCTTTTTTGCTTTCGGAGTTCCTGTAATTTTTCGTAAAATTCCATAATATCTGCTCTTTCCTAAAATAACCACTATATGTTAAGTTCTAGTTTATCAAGTTAATTATATCACAACAAATATAATGATATCAATACAAACATATTGTCTTTTACGCCTCTATCTCGCTACCATTCTTAAAGCTGAACATCACACTTCCGTCTGCATTTACTGTGACTTTATCAACTGTTGTGACACAGAGGTGGAGGAATTTGAGAATGGTGAGGTCGAGCCAAAAAAACAAGCGTTGCAGTTTGAGGACATAAATGTATCGTGTCCCTCTCCCGCAACGCTTTTTTGTGGTGTAAAAATATGTAGTTTTATGGTTTTGCCGGTAAATCCTATAAACCTATCGTTAAATTATAGGGATATCGCTATATGACTGGTTTTTATATCGACAAATTGAATTTGTCAAGACGATACCCTGCGATTTGAATAACAACCAACAAACTAAATAAGTGTAATTCTCTAATCTTTGATAAATACGTAGCAAAATCAAACTGACAACATCGCTTTTAATCTTGTTTCGGCTACCTTCTTGCTGTTCTTTATTTTACGTTCTTCTATACCTAACAAAGACAACAGTATATTAGCACATTCTTCGCTTGAGAAAACTCGTTCATGTATTTTTATAGTTGCTAAATCCTCATATACATACTGTCTAAATTCATTTTCAGACATACCAAGAACATCATATAGCTTTTTCACATAATTAATTATTCCGGGTGGGATAACAGCCTCTTCTTCATCAAAGGAAAAATTCACCATTTTAAACTCGACCCGCTTATCCTTTAAGAATGGATTTTGCATTAGATTCTTTTCTCCGTTACCCAATCCGCTCAAGTCGAAAGCGACAACTTCAAGTAAGTGATGTAACGCACTTTTATATTTTGTTTCTTCCACAAGAAAACTATACATATTTAGACGAGTGTTTCTATATAGTCCAAAATCCCAGTTTTTGAAGTGTTCCATTGATTGTTTATTGAACTCTCTCCAAATAATATCCCTATAACCTAAATGTGACGGATTATCATGATGCAAATAAAAATTCATCTCCCACACACTCAGATAATCGTGACGATGCAAGTGCGGCACATATTCATTTTCTGCCAGTTCCTCTTTACCTATGTCAGTTAATTCATAATATCTGACCGTAAACATATTCTCTAAAACTTCATTACTATAACTATCCAAAACTCTCTCAATCAACTCTGCTTTTTTACCTGTGGCTTTTTGATTGGCTTTTGTCAGCAAATCTTTGAGTTCCGAAACCTTTAACTTTTCTAAACAGCCCTTAACACTACCTACTTTAATAAACCCTCTGTTAATTAAGGAATCTAAAACTCTCTGTGGCTCAAGGACAGAATACTTAAATTTCCAAAAAGCCTGAAAAGTATTCCCACCAGTTTTGTATGTATGAGCGTAATCAAGCATCAAGATTTCGTGAGGATACAACCCCTTTTTTGATGGAGTGCAGTTTTGTAATCTGCTTTGCAAAGAGGGAACTTCCTCAGGTTGTTGTTCAATTTGCACCTGTGGCTTCGGAGAAACAGATACAGTATTTACTGGATTTCCCTTTACGTCTTTAGGTGATGGTTTGCTTTTAAAAAAATCAAATAATCCCATAATTCTTCTCCTTTTATTAACACTATATAAATCTAAAATTTAAGTTTGTCTAATAAATTATACCACCCAACAAAAACAAAAAGCAACAGTTTTCAAGCTGTTGCTCTTGCTATATATGATGTTGTTTTTTTACAGTTATTTCACTCCCGTTCTTAAAGTGAAACACCACAAGTGCAATTTCCAAAACTGTAAATAGAATTAAAAACAAAAGTCCCGGATAAATGCCTACTACTTACTTTTTACAATTACTTTTGAAATGTTATATCGGTTGCACCGACACCACCTTTGATTTTAACGCAGTTCTGGCCACCACCGTTGCTAACAAAGTTGTTGGCTGTTATTCCGTCAATGTTGATTTTACCAACGCCGTTATGAACTTTGAAATTGTAATCATCTTTGTTGCCTTTGAGTGTTAAGTCAGATTCACCAACACCGAATTTCAATTTGCTTTCTCCGAGCAATTCAGCTGTCATATCGAGTTCGCCCACACCTAAATCAAGTGTCAGATTGTTAAGCTCGCCGTCCAGAATGTTAATCTGACCTGCACCGCCCTTAATATCAATCTTTTCTTTTGCATCAATACTGTCAAACTGTACTTTTCCTGCACCCAATCTGAGCTTTACCTTGTTTGCAGAAACAGACTGTGCAGTTAATCTTGCTGCACCTGTTTTAATAGATATATTTTCAAAAACTACGTCATCAGGGATGCAAACTTTCAGCATAGCACCAGTATAGCTGACTGCGTGTTTTGTCTGCTCAACAATCTTAAGAATCCCATTTTCATCAGTAACAGTGAGATAGTTCAGGTTGCTCTCAACAGAGAACTCCTCGCCATGAACGATTGTAAAATCTGCTGCGTTAATCTCTATATCTAAAGATTTGATATCAGATGCAATTTCGTATGTTTTGTGCTCGCCCACAACAATAGTTTGGCTTACACAACCTACCAATGCCACCACAGATAAAATAATTACTGCTGCTAAAATGTACTTTGTCATAATAAACACTCCTATAAAATTTGTATGTTTTTTGATTAACTTTCCTTCATTGACCACATTATAATCCTCAAATTATTAAATAATCCTTAAATAATACAACTAAACAAAAAATTCACTTTCACTGCAAACAAAAATGCAACATCGCAAGTTAAAATCTTGCAACGCTGCATTTAGTTTTATATTTCAATTTATGCTAGTTCTTTCATCTTTTCGTTAACGTCATCCAAGTGCTTTTTCATAGTCATATACTGAGAAAACCAGATAAAAACATAGCTGAAAGCAAAGATTACAAAATAAATAATTGCTCCGAGAATTGAATGCTGCATCCACTCGGTAATATACGCAATAGGCATAGTTACAACGAAAACAACTGAGAAATGTACAATTGTCTGCTTTAAAATGCTCCAGTTGTCAAGCTCCCAGACTATTGACATTCCACCGAACATTCCGCCATATAAAATCGAGCAAACTGTCTGAACAATAGCAGCACCGATTTCGCTGTTCATTCTTTCTGCAAGGCTTGGTACAACCGCATAAAAATTACCGTCAGCAATACACAACGAAATAATAATAGCAATCAACTGACTGAGAGTCACGCCAAACACGGCGCCGACTCCAATTCTTCTTAAAACTTCTTTAAACATAAAAACACCTCATATACCTAATATTTTTTTGATTTTTGACACATACCTTCTGGACACATAAGTGTCTGATCCGTCTGTAAATTTAACGCAGATTGTACCCGCTAAGCTTAAGTCAAAATTTCTGACTTTTTTGAGATTGATTATCTCCGAATTTGAAACTCTTACAAACTTTGGCAAGCACATCTGTTCCTCAATTTCATAAAGTCTTGTTCTGACTGTATATTCGCCATTGTCGGTAACAGCAAAAACCTTACCCTGACTTGAATAGAAGCGATAAATATTCTCAGGCTCAAGAACCTGCGCACAATCTTCTTTGAATCCTGTAATCACCTTCGGAGCATCTTCGGTTAGTTTTTTCATAACCTCGTTGACTTCATCAGTTACCCTGTCTGTTTTGATTATGATTTTAGGAATTTTGTATTTTTCATCAATGCTTATTTCTATTTGCACCGTTTTGTCCTCCCTTCGACCACTAGTATAACAAACTGCTGAAATAATGCCATTGATTTTACATAGTCGGTCGTTTTTTAACAATAGTCGGTATTTTATTGATGTTTTTCTTCTATTATATTACAACTAGGTTATAATCGCAAACAATTAAAAGGCTAATGTAATCATTACGGACTACATCAGCCTTTTGTATTTATATATAGTTGTTTCTGATACTATAACGGCATACCATTCACTGCAAAGTAGATTATCATAGAAATCGCATCAATCAGCAGAATTGCGGCAGCGATAATCCCAATAATTTTTAAACAGCTCTTCGCTTTTTTCTTGTTATTACTTGTCAGCACCTTTTCGTTGAGAACGGTTACAAACTCTGACTTTGTGGTGGGAGATATTTGTTCGTCTTCCTTACCCATAACGAGTTTGTCAAGGGAAACATCAAACAAATCGCTCATAGCTATGAGCTTTTCCATATCTGGCGTTGAATCTCCAACTTCCCATTTTGAAACTGTCTGCCTTGACACATTAAGCCTGTTGGCAAGCTCCTCCTGAGAGAGTCCCTTCTGTTTTCTGAGTTGATACAACCTATTATTAAAGTCCATCTTTTAGTCCCCTTTTATGACAAATTATTCCTAAAACTACCACCACAACTGCAAGCACCGCAGTAGTGATAACGCTTGCCTCCACACCGTACATACCGCCGCTGAGAAGGTTTTCGACATTGACATTGACGCTCATAAGGGCATTTGCGTTGCCCTGTGTACCGCTTACAGACAAGCCGATTGCACCGTTAAGCACAAAATTCCAGATACTGTGCAGGCCGCACACAATATAAATGTTTGAACGAAGAATAAATAAAAGCGAGAAAACCGCTGATACAAGGTAAAGGTTAACAACGCCCACCACTGCAAACTGAGTATCGGCAGAAAGCACAGTAGGAAGGTGAGGAATCGCAAAAGCTGTTGAGCTTACAAAAATTGCAACAGGTAAAGACACTTTATTGGAAAGTGATGGTAAGAGGAAGCCTCGGCAGAGAATCTCTTCCGATGACCCCTGAATGATAAATCCCATTAACAAAGCAACAACGTATAAAGTATCAAAGTCTGAGCTCATACCGCCAAAGCTCATAACACCTGTTGCACAGCACACACCTACAATAACTGTGAGCAGTAAAACCGCCACAACCAAGCCGACAAGATAGTCGCAAACCTTTTTATTGAAGCCCATGGAGTTGAGCTTTCTTTTCTCGAACACCTTACAATATATAATGGTTACGGCAATAAACAGTGCCATACCATAATATTTGACAAGCTGAATGATTTCCATCGGGAACATTTCGCCGTTGAGGGGATTATAGCCCGCAATAAAATGCCCGCCTATAACCACCACTTCACCTATAATAGAAGCCGCTGTGAAAACCAGAAAGAATGCCAGCATCTTTTTAATAATGTATAATACCGCGGGCATTTCCTGTCTGTTGTTGAATGGACTGATGTTTTTGATAAATTCTTTTGCTTTCATAATTTTTAATCCTCCAAATTATTTCATCAATTTTTGTGACAAAATAATTGTAGAATTTTAAGCAAAAAGATGCCACCAATTATCCCTTGCAATCTGTCAACTAAGGCTTACATTTATGTAAAAAGTCGTTGCAACCCGCATAAACACTGGATTTTTAAGAAAAACAACTCCAAACTAGGCTTAATACAATCGCAATCTAATTTTATAACATTTTCTCATCTATATCAAGACAATTTATGTATATCATTGAGTTATGTGATTTTGTCTATGTCCTTTTATGCTAAAACTTATACACCTTTAATGTCAAATCTCTTTTAAACAAACAACAAATTTTTGTCGGGAAGATACATTGATTTATTTTACCATAGATAGTATAATTGATAATTGTGTGTAACACGATAGAATTTATCGAATCGACACGCAAAAGGGGTATAGATTATTGTCAGGATATTTTACCATTAGAGAAGCTACTGAAAAATATATAGACAGCTGTCAGAAGAAGATAAAACTACCAGAGCGCAAAACTTTCGTTAAAGCGATAATGGCTGGTGCTATGATTGCTTTCGGCGCGGCTATCAGCAGTGTTGCTGCTCATACAATAGCTGATGTCGGGCTTGCAAGACTAGCGGCGGCTATAGTGTTCCCTGTGGGTCTGATGATGGTGATACTGTTCAACGCAGAATTGTTCACCGGCGACTGTCTTGTTGCGATGAGCATCTTTGACAGAAAGATAAAACTTTTGAGCTGTGTCAGATTGTTGTTGACAGCCTATATCGGAAATTTCATCGGCGCGATTCTGATTGCTCTGCTCATTTATTTCAGCGGACAGCTAGACTATTCATCGGGGATGCTCGGAGCGTATACAATCAAAATTGCTCTGGGCAAAGTCAACCTTTCTTTTGTAGAAGCGTTAACATCCGGAATTTTATGTAACATTCTGGTGTGTGCCGCTGTACTGATGGCTGCATGCGCTAAAGATATTACAGGAAAACTGCTCGTCTGCTTCTTTGTTATTATGCTTTTTGTGACAGGTGGTTTTGAACACTGCGTCGCTAATATGTATTACATACCGGCTGGATTGATAGCGATGACTAAGCCTGAGTATATTGAGCTAGCGACTTCCACTTATGGTTACAGCACGGACTATGTTTCTACTTTGAATATCGCAGGTTTTTTTGTAAAAAACCTTTTGCCTGTTACCATAGGAAATATCATCGGCGGCTCGATATTGGTTGGTATCCCTGTATTCTATCTGAATAAAGACAATAAAGGTAAAAAACAATAACAAAAGCGTTGCATATCGAGGAACACTCACTTATGCAACGCTTTTTTATTTAACACTATCGCTACAAATCAGATTTATGCTGTCTGTAATGCAAGTTCAGCCGTTCTGTCATATCTACAGTTACGGAAGTACAAAGCTACGTCGATCGAAATCTCGATGAAATTGAGTATGTAGAAGAACAGGCTTAGGTAGAAAATAGCTCCTGTAACAGAAAGAAAGTAAATCTGGATAATCTTTCGGGTAATGCCAAAAGCGTAGCCTACAAGCAGAAATACTTCAAAGAAAAGGCTCTTACCTTTCGCTGTCTTCGAGATGTATGACTTTCTGATTGAGATTGGCCACGAAAGACCAAAGCAAAGTATTGTGATAGCTTCCATTAATTCTGTTATCATTGATACATCCATTTTTGAACCCTTCCTTTTGTGTTGACTTATCATCTGTAATGTATTATAATCCAAATCACAGTATATGTAAAATGTATAGTTATTATATATGATATATCAGATTGGTATGGTGAGATGAATGAATATCAGTTACGACCATTATAGAATTTTTTATAATGTAGCCAAATACAAGAGCTTTTCGAGGGCGGCAGAGGTGACGCTGAGCAACCAGCCTAACCTGACCAGAGCTATAAAGACGCTCGAGAAAGAGCTTGGATGCACGCTTTTTGAAAGAACTAACCGAGGTGTAAAACTTACCGAAGATGGCGAAGAGCTGTTCGAATATATTTCTGTTGCTTTTGAACATATTCAGGCAGGCGAAGAAGCAATCTGTGCCAAACACAGCATGGACCAGGGCGTTGTTTCTATTGGTGCTACAGAAATCGCTCTGAGATGCTATCTCTTGCCTATTCTCAGCCACTACCACAATTTGTATCCGCACGTAAGAATCAAGATTCTTAATGTAAACACTCCTCAGGCGCTGAAAATGACCGAAAACAGACTTGTTGACATCGCTGTTGTTACAACACCAGTGGACAAAAGCGACCGACTGCATACAACCGTTCTCTCTCAGTTACGCGAAGTGCCTGTGTGTAGTAAGGATTTCAACATCAAAGACCAAATATCATTCAAAGAACTGTCACAGTATCCTATCATCTCACTCGCGGCTGGCACTTCTACCTTTGATTTCTATCTGCATCAGTTTATAAAACATGGATGTGAGTTCACGTCTGACATTGAAGCGGCGACAGCTGACCAGATCATACCGCTTGTAAAACATGGTTTGGGAATCGGCTTTGTGCCTGAACAATTTCTTGAGGGTGAAAACAACATACGAGAAATTTCTTTGACAGAGCCTATGGATACGAGAAACATTCTTCTGCTCAAAAGAAAGAAACACTCGCTGCAACTGCCTGCAAGAAAACTCGTTGAACTGTTGACTCAATCATAAAACAATAAAGCGTTGCTCAAACGGGGACATCCCCTAAACCGAGCAACGCTTATTTTTTATATATACCTATTGCGACACAAAAAACAGCGACAGTGGTTAACTGTCGCTGTAATAATATATCATTTAACTAAACAATTAGAGTTCAGGACCTGCTTTAACAAGAGCCTTACCAGCATCGTTGCCTGTGTACTTGTCAAAGTTCTTAACGAAACGGCCTGCGAGGTCTTTAGCCTTCTCATCCCACTGAGCAGCATCTTCGTATGTGTCGCGTGGATCGAGGATTGCTGGATCTACGCCTGGAAGAGCTGTTGGTACTTCGAGGTTGAAGTATGGGATTGTCTTTGTCTCAGCCTTGAGGATAGAACCATCGAGGATAGCATCGATGATACCACGTGTATCCTTGATAGAGATACGCTTGCCAGTACCATTCCAACCTGTGTTTACGAGGTAAGCTTTAGCGCCAACCTTCTCCATCTTCTTAACGAGTTCTTCAGCATACTTTGTTGGGTGAAGCTCTAAGAAAGCCTGACCGAAACATGCTGAGAATGTTGGAGTTGGCTCTGTGATGCCACGCTCTGTACCAGCGAGCTTTGATGTGAAGCCTGAGAGGAAGTAGTACTGAGCCTGCTCAGGTGTGAGGATTGAAACTGGTGGAAGTACGCCGAAAGCATCAGCTGAAAGGAAGATAACTTCCTTAGCATCTGGAGCAGCAGAAACAGGACGAACGATCTTCTCGATGTGGTCGATTGGGTATGATACACGAGTGTTCTCTGTAACAGAACCGTCATCGAAATCACAAACGCCGTTCTCGTCAACTGTTACGTTCTCAAGCAAAGCGTTGCGCTTGATAGCAGCGTAGATGTCTGGCACTGACTCTTTGTCGAGGTTGATAACCTTAGCATAGCAACCGCCCTCGAAGTTGAACACACCCTTGTCGTCCCAGCCGTGCTCGTCGTCACCGATGAGAAGTCTCTTAGGGTCTGTTGAAAGAGTTGTCTTACCTGTACCTGAAAGACCGAAGAAGAGAGCTGTGTTCTCGCCGTTCATATCTGTGTTAGCTGAGCAGTGCATTGAAGCCATACCCTTGAGTGGGAGGTAGTAGTTCATCATTGAGAACATACCCTTCTTCATCTCACCGCCGTACCATGTGTTGAGGATAACCTGCTCACGGGAAGTGATGTTGAATACAGAAGCTGTCTCAGAGTTAAGGCCGAGCTCCTTGAAGTTTTCAACCTTAGCCTTAGAAGCGTTATAGCAAACAAAGTCAGGCTCAAAGTTCTCGAGCTCTTCCTCTGTTGGATTAATGAACATGTTCTTTACAAAGTGAGCCTGCCATGCAACTTCCATGATGAAACGGATTGACATTCTTGAGTCTTCGTTAGCACCGCAGAATACGTCTACAACGTAGAGCTTCTTGTTTGAAAGCTGGTTAACAGCAAGGTCTTTGAGTACTGCCCAAGTCTCTTCTGAACATGGGTGGTTGTCGTTCTTGAACTCGTCTGATGTCCACCATACAGTGTCCTTTGAGTTGTCATCCATAACGATGAACTTGTCCTTAGGTGAACGACCTGTGTAGATACCTGTCATAACATTAACAGCACCAAGCTCAGTAACCTGACCCTTTTCAAAACCTTCGAGTGAAGGATCTGTCTCAGCAACGAAGAGCTCTTCGTATGAAGGGTTGTGGATAATCTCTGTAACACCGTTGATGCCGTATTTTGTTAAATCAACATTCTTCATTATAATTACCTCTTTTCTCTAATTGTGATATAGTAATAAATTTACCAACTAAATTGAAATTATGTCATCAAATTTTCTTCGATAACATCGGAGAAAATCAACGTTCTCCATAGTAAATAATATATTAGAATAAGACAATTGTCAATGGGGTTTTGTCTATGATTTTATAAACTGTGAAACTAGTACACAAGGTTTAGAACAGGATTACAATAAACTGTGAAACTAATACAACAGCTATTAAAGCGATAGGATATGTTGCGGCATAAGCTGCTGCTACATCCTCTGTTTTCGCTACACCGATGAGTGTTCCGAGTGCCGGTGTACTGGTCATACCACCAGTGATTGAACCAAGGTTATTGAGCAGTGAAAGCTTCAACACATACTTAGCAAACAGATAACCAAGAATCATTGGAATGATTGTCATTACCATGCCGTATACAAAGTACATAGGGTCAAAGTTTGCAACGAACTCTGCACCACCAGGGATACCCGCACCAACAAGGAAAAGTACAAGACCGAGCTCTCTGAAAAGCTTGAGTGTGCTCTGCTCAGGCATAATCTTAACTGAACCGATTCTGCCAAAATGACCAAGAATAAGGCTCATAAGCAGACAGCCGCCTGTTGTTGTAAGAGAGAAACATGTACCGTCAAGACCTGCTGAAGAGAGCGGAATCTTAATCTGACCAACAATTGTACCGAGAATAGCTGCTAAAGAGAAGCCTGCAATACCAAGGTGGTCGATTTCGAACAACTTCTTTGTTGCCTTCTTAGCCTTGTCGTCTTCTTTGATAACAAGCTTCGCACGCTCTGCATCCATATCTGCCTTTGTAAGCTTTGGAATAATCTGAACGAAGAGAACAACACCTACAACACCGAAGATATATGCAATACCGTGACCAACTGACACAAGACCTGTATACTCAGGTGCTACGGTTGCCTTTGCTGCTGAAAAAGCAGGTGTTGATGTAAGTGAGCCTGAGAGCAAGCCAACGATCATAGCAACGAAACCATCCTGAGTTTCAATAGATGCACCGTAGCCAAAAATCTCGCCTGCATAAATACATAAAACAGCAGAAAGACCGCCTGCCATAATAATGACTAAACCGAGAAGAACATAAGATTTGAAGTTCTTCTTGAAGTTACCGAAAAACTTAGGACCCGCAATATAACCAACTGATGTTACAAAAAGCACCAGACCTAAGCTCTCGATAATTGTTAACCCGCTTGAAAAATCATAAGGCTTTGAAGAAGCTGAGAACAGCAGTTCACCAGCTTCGTTCATGCTAAAAAACAGTGCGCCTGCAAGCAGTGCAATAATGAATACACCTGCATCGCCTAACGAAACGCCTTTGATAGTAATTCTACCCAAAGCATAGCCTACCATTAAAACAGCGAAAACTACAAACAGCAATGTATAAATACTGCTGATTGAGATAACTCCGTTAAATAAACTCATTTTTATACTTCTCCTTAAATGCTTTTCTGATTTGTGTAGTTAGGAAGAAGTTTTGGAGACACAGTTTCTGTGCTAATGCCCGCATCAGAAATCTCCTTTTCAAACTTCTCGATGTGAGCTAATGTAAGTTCACCAACTGTAGTATCCTTTGCTTTAGCAGCAGCGTTTATACCAGCGCTTCTGCCAAATACGATAATATCAAGCAAAGAGTTACCCATAAGACGGTTTCTACCATGGATACCACCAACAGCCTCACCTGCAACGAAGAGGTTTTCGATGTTAGTTGTCATACAGTTAGCATCGATATCAAGACCGCCATTCTGATAATGAAGTGTTGGGTAAACAAGGATAGGCTCCTTGCGGATGTCAATGCCATACTTATCGAACATTCTCCACATAGCAGGGATTCTCTTCATAATTGTACCCTCACCGCCGATTTTTTCAATCATTGGTGTGTCAAGCCATACACCCTGACCTGAGCCTGTGTCAACACCGCTCTTACGCTCGCTGCACTCACGGATGATAGAAGCAGCAGCAACGTCACGTGTTTCAAGCGGATGCATAAATACTTCACCGTTTACGTTAACGAGCTTTGCACCGAGTGAACGGACTTTCTCAGTAACAAGAGCACCGAAAATCTGCTCTGGATAAGCAACACCTGTTGGATGGTACTGTAATGTTTCAGCGTAGAGAAGCTTTGCGCCTGCTCTGTAGCCGAGCACAAGACCGTCAGCTGTTGCACCGTAGTGGTTAGATGTTGGGAAGCCCTGATAGTGCATACGACCTGCACCACCTGTTGCGATGATAACTGTCTTTGCCTTTGCAACGAGGAGCTCTTTTGTTTCCATATTCATTAAAACTGCACCTGCAGCGTTGCCGTTCTCATCTAAGATGAGCTCGATAGCTGCTGTAAAGTCAACTACAGGGATATTGCGGTTAATAACCTCATCTCTCAAAGTACGCATAATCTCAGCGCCTGAGTAGTCCTTTGCAGCGTGCATACGCTTTCTTGAAGTACCACCACCATGTGTAGTAACCATTGTACCGTCAGCGTCTTTGTCAAACTCAACACCTAAGTTTGAAAGCCACTGGATAGCCTCTGGAGCGTCACAAACGAGCTTTGAAAGAAGCTCACGCTTAGCTGCAAAATGACCGCCACCAAAAGCATCTACAAAGTGAATTGCTGGTGAATCGTTCTCTTTGTCAGCAGCCTGAATACCGCCCTCAGCCATCATTGTGTTAGCGTCACCGATTCTCAGCTTTGTAACAATCATAACGTCAGCGCCAGCTTCGTTTGCTTCAATAGCAGCAGAAGCACCTGCACCGCCACCACCGATGATGAGAACATCTGTTTCGTAGTCAGGGCTTGTAAGGTCAACGCTGTCAGCAGTGATACGGCTGTGTGCCTGTAAAATCTCTGCTAATTCGAATGGAACCTTGTCACCTTTGTTTGGACCGATTTTTAGTACATCAAACTGGTCCTGTCTGTAGTCAGGATGAAAAGCTGCAAGCAAATCTTCCTTCTGCTGAGCTGTCATACGCTGTGGTTCTAATGCGATGTTGTTTTCTCTGGCTTTTTCAACAAGCTCTAAAGATTTCTGAAAATGTTCTGAATACATACGCTTTCCTCCTTACTTCTCGATATCTCTGTTGTTGTAGAGTTCTTTCATCTCGTCGATAGGCTTCTGCATAAGAGCCTCGATGAGTTCGTTGAAATCTCCGTTTTTGATTTCTCTTACACGATCTTCAAGGTGACCGCAACCAGGTGCTAAGTACTTGCCGTTGATTCTTCTTGCGAGCATTGCAACCTGAGGATGAGAAATACCTGCAGGACATCTTGAGGAACATACGCCACACATTACGCAGTCAAATGACTCCACAGCGCACTTCTCAAAATCACCGCGGTGAGCAAAAACGCTGTACTGCATAACATTTAAGCCCTGAGTACAGCTCTTTGTACAAGGGTTGCAACCGATACAGGCGTAAATCTCAGGATAAACCTGCATGAAAACAGTTTCTGTTG
>JAZSHE010000239.1:0-7971 GCA_045533085.1 Ruminococcus sp. | reverse complement strand
GCAACTTTGAATTTTACTATACAATCGACGGTATGATGGTGTTAAGCCGTGGTCAGGCCGCTCACGCTTGTGAACCACAACAGGGCAAAAACGCCGCTGTCGCTCTTATTGATTTGCTCACATCAAACTTCTCTCTCCCATCTCTTGGTAGTGTATGTTCGTTCATCGAATCATGCATCGGTCTTGACAACACAGGTGTCAAGATGGGCATCAAAACAAGAGATGCTGAGTCTGGCCCGCTATCAATCAGCGTTGGCACTGTGCACATCGACGAGGGTTACGCTACATGTACAGTTGATATCAGATATCCTGTTACAATAGATGGCAACAACATCCTTGACACAGTAACAAAAGCTGCAGCAAATGAAAATCTCCATGTCAAGGTACTCAAACACTCAAAGCCATTATATATGCAGGAAGACAGCGAGCTTATTTCTCTGCTTTCTGATGCATACGAGGAAATTATGGGCGAAAAGCCTGACCAGTATTCAACAGGTGGCGGTACATACGCACGAGTACTCGGAGGCAAAGGTGTAGCTTTCGGTCCTGTGTTCAAAGACGAGGTTTCGAATATCCACAACGCTAACGAGTGCATCGATGTCGAAAAATTCTTCAAGCATGCCCAGATATGTCTGGAAGCTATGTACAGAATGTACACAGCTGATTAAGGTGAAACTATGTCTGCTGAAAAAATCATTAAATCTCAGGCAAGAGAAAAGCTCAAACACGGCGGATGGCCAAAAGCGCTTTTTGCTCTTGCACTTGTTGTAATCGCCTATATGGTGATTGAATGCATCGACACACTTTTACAAACCGTGTATCAGATGATTAATCCTGACGAAACTATGCAGTATGTTGTACAGACTGTGCTCGGTTTTGTCCTTGTTATCAGCGTGTTTTTGTTCTGTCCTGTTGTTATGGGATTTTTCAGAATGTTTTACACAGATGAAAACAACTACAACATAAGCGATGTGTTGTACTACTTCTCAAGCTTTAAAAAGTATATTCTGGCACTGAAATATCAGCTGATGCTGTATGTCAGACTACTTTTAGCCGCTGTGGTGTTTTATATTTTGCCTGCTGTTTTGTATGTTACACTCAGGTATTTAAGCGACAATGGTGAACTTGATATCGGTGGCACAATAGCGGTTGTGTTGCTCACAGTATCATCAACAATCCTGCTGCTTATTTACAACATAAGATATTATGTAAGCCTTTTTCTGTTGTGTGAAAACGAGAATGAAGATACAGCTTACTACTTCAAAACTTCAAAAGAAATTATGAGAGGCCACGAAACAGATGTTATGAAACTCTTTCTCTCTTTCATCTGGTGGATTCTGCTCAGCATCACAGGACTGCCTGCACTTTACACAATCCCGTATATTGCTCAGTCTGTGTGTTTGAGCGGTAAGTGGCTGACTCAACTTTCAAGGAATGGACAAACTATATGAGTTATTTCAGCGAAACACAAGAGCTGAGGGTTTCTCTTTGTACAATTGCTTACAACGAAGAGTCCGTGCTAAACGGTCTTTTCAGAGATTTTTCTCTGCAGAGTTATCCTCACGACAAAATCGAAATCATACTTGTTGACAACGCTTCTACAGATAACACAAAAGCTATGATGGAGGAGTTTGCGAACACCGACTACGGCTTCGAGTCAGTAAAGCTTGTTGACAGCACAAACAAAAATCAGGCTACAGCGTGGAACGAAGCGTTGCTTCATGCTACGGGTGACATCATCATAAGAGTTGATGCCCACGCCCAAATCCCACGTTACTTTGTAGCAAAAAATGTATTTGAAATAAACGAGGGCGAAGACATTGTCGGCGGCGGCAGACCGAACACTACTGATGGTATGACACCGTGGAAGCTCACACTTCTTGCTGCTGAAGAATCACTTTTCGGTTCATCGGTTGCGGATTACAGGCGTGCTCCGGGTCAGGAAATATATCTAGACAGCCTTTTCCACGCCGCATACAAGCGTGAAGTTTTCGAGAAGGTCGGTGGCTTCAACGAGGATTTGGGCAGAACCGAAGATAACGAGCTTCACTATCGTATGAGAATGGCAGGATACAAATTCTGTTGCTGTCCTGAAATCATATCATTTCAGCACACAAGAAGTACTCTGCGTGCTATGATTAAACAGAAATATGGTAACGGCTACTGGATTGGTCTGACAACAGGTGTTTGTTTCAAATGTCTCAACTACTTCCATTTTATCCCGTTTGTGTTTGTTATGGCGTTGATGTTCAGTTTGCTGTTGTGGTTATTCGGTAACCCGACACTTTTTGCTATCATCATCGCGATGTACACGATGTTCAATCTTGTTAACACAGTCGGATGTATTATGCTCAAAAAGCCGAATCTGCTGTTTTTGACACTACCGTTCATCTTCCCTATACTACACATCTCCTACGGCATCGGCACTCTTGTGGGACTTGTGAAAATGCCGTTGTGGAGAAAAAAGCTCGACGATACATCGGACAAGCGCATCGAAATGGTTAAACAGGCTATAAGGGAGAACACTAAAAAGAAAGACGATTTCCATTTGGAAGACGAATAATTCACAGGTGTAATATGGCTGAAATTATAAAAATTGACAACGAAACTTTAAGAAAACTTCAACTCAAAGAACTTGAATCTCTTCTGTTTTTCAAGGAGTTCTGTGAAAAAAACGAGCTGAGATGGTATCTGCTCGGTGGATGTGTAATCGGTGCAATCCGTAACAAAGGCTTCATTCCGTGGGACGATGACATTGACATCATTATGCCAAGAAACGACTGGGAAAGAATGCTCAGATTGTGGAAAGAACAGGTTGACTCAGAGCGTTTTCTTATGCTGAAAACCGACGAGGGAGAAATATTTACGGGCAACATCTTTGCAACACTGGTTGACACTTCCGCTACTATGGTTAAAGAAAACCAACAGCACATCGATGTTCCGCATGGTATTGTAACTGACATCTTCCCTATCGACGGCTGTCCTGAGGGTAAGCTTCAAAGATATATGCAATATATGTGGACACTCATCTACTCTCTTTTCATTTCTGAGTTTGTACCGGAAAAACACGGCGGACTCGTTGCTTTTGCCAGCAAGGTGATGCTTGGCATTGTAAGAAGCAGAAAAACTCGCACAAAGGTATGGAAGTTTGCTGAAAAACAGCTCAAAAAATATGACTTTGAAACCAGCGAATACAGCACTGAGCTTTATGCAGGTCCTTTCTATATGAAGAAAAAATACCCTCAGAAAGCTTTTGCAAAGGAAACTTACCTTGAGTTTGAAGGCTTGCAACTTCCTGTAATGCAGGGATACCACGAATACCTCACTATCGCTTTCGGCGATTACATGGAATTACCGCCAGAGGAAAAGCGTGTCCCTCACCACGATTTGGTTGAGCTCGACCTTGACAAACCATGCATGTAATATTGACATACTTACAAAACATATATATAATGATAAATATCTTCGGGGCGGGGTGTGATTCCCCACCGGTGGTCAAAGTCCACGAGCGAAAGCTGATTCGGTGAAATTCCGAAACCGACGGTATAGTCCGGATGAAAGAAGATGTGCGTGTGACAGCACGCTTGTATTGTATTTTACCCCGATGTTATTATACATCGGGGATTTTTATTTCAGGGTGATTTTATGAATAATAAAAATATGTCCAACACAAGAAAGCTGGTTGTAACTGCGATGCTGAGTGCTTTGGCAGCAGTTCTGATGATTTTCGAAATTCCGCTGCCGTTTATCGCACCACCGTTTTATAAAATCGACTTTTCTGAGGTTCCGGCACTCATCGGCGGATTTGCCCTTGGTCCTGTATCAGGTGTGATAATCGAAGCGATAAAGGTGCTTTTAAATTTCATCATCAACGGTAGCACAACAGGAGGTATCGGTGAACTCGCCAATTTCGTGATTGGTTGTGCTTACGTTCTGCCTGCCTCTATCATCTACAAAAGAAAGAAAACAAAAGGTTATGCAATTCTTTCAATGTGCGTTGCTACTGTTATTATGACAATTCTGAGCGTGTTCATCAACGCTTACGTTATGATTCCTATATACTCAGCGTTCATGCCTCTTAAACAGATTATAAAGATGGGAAAAGATATCGTACCACTTATCACAAACACACTCTCATTCTGTGTTTTCTGCGTTGCTCCATTCAACCTTATCAAGTGTGTACTAGTGTCTGTTATCACAACTTTCATCTATAAACCACTTTCGAGAGTCATCCATCCAAAGAGTTGACTTTTTAATAATTCAGGTATATACTAATGACAAATACAGAGTAAAAGATCGTGCGTCAAGTGTTTTACAGACGGGGAGTTGCTGTAAAAACGAAAGGGTGACCTGCGGTGCGGTCTTTGCATCCCGCTGTTACATACGGATATTACCTCCCTATGTGATAACGAGATAGGGAGGTTTTTTTATGTCTATAATTAAAATGTTCAGAAAATCATCGCAAAATTTGTCAAAAATCGGACCGCTGTGTGTGTGCTCGATGATGCTCGCGCTGAGAATTGTGCTGGGTATGTTCACCAACTTCACGCTCAGCTTTGCTCCGTTTGTGAAAATCGGATTTTCGTTTCTGCCAATTGTAATCGTCGCTTACCTTTACGGCCCTGTGTGTGCTGCGGTTGTATCAGGCGCAGGCGACATACTCTCGATAGTTCTATCAAACCCGACTTCGTTTTCTATAACACCTGGCATAACGCTGTGCTACATTTTTGAAGGTTTTATACTCGGTGTTGTACTTTTCAACAATGCATCGCTCAAAAGAGTTATACTTGCTTTCGTGCTCGCGCTGGTGCTGTGCAGACTACCGCTAAATACACTTGTGTTGCATTTTATGATGGGTATCCCTTATCTTGAGCTGATGATGTACAGAGCGGTGGTTCTGGTTCCATTTGCCGCAGTTGAGGTGCTTGTCAGTTGCGGTGTCCTAAAAGCTGTGGATAAAATTCCTGTACTCAAAAAAATCAGATGATTATTTCAAGGTGGTTTTTACCACCTTATTTTTTTGTGTAAAAATGTATTTATGTTCGTTACACAACAATGTGTATCACAAGCAAAGCCCTATTCCCTGTCACTTTTTTCCTATACATCAAAACACCCCTGTGGAATTTCTTCCACAGGGGTGTTTTATGCTCTAAGCTATTGACTTGAAAAGAAATTATGCAAGCTGTTCTGTAAGCTCAGCATCAGCGTAGATTGAAATCCAGTTACCCTGCTTTGTAGCAGCTGCGTCGTCGATAACAATCCAAACTTCGTTGTCTGTAAACTTCTCGTAGTCATTTGTCTGGATGCCAGCACCGTTGTTGATGATTACATAGTACTCATAGCCATTTGGAATATCAAATGATGTTGTGTACCAACCAGCTTCGTCAACTTCTGTGATCTGGAAACCAGGCCATGCTTCGTATACGTTTGTTGAGTTAGCACCGTCTGGTGTCTTTGCCCATGCCCAGAGGTATGGAGCCCATGTGAGGTCGCCGTTGTGCTTAACGTGAACTGTAACGCTGTTTACTTTATACTTATAAACGTATGTTACAACAGTGTCACGAGAGATAATACCGCTAGCGTTCTCTGGCATCTCGCCGATTTCGTAGAACACGCTCTCTTTTGGCTCTGTTGTGTACTCGTCACCAAGTCTGTACTGAGAAACAAGTGGGCTCATAAATGCCTTGCCATCCTCGTCGATGTATTTAACAGTGAGTGAGCATACACCGATTTCAAATTTTGCAAGGTACATCTGAACTAATGTTACGTCTAATACGTCAACTTCTGTGCTGAAGTCGTAGTCAGCCTTCTTGAGCATCTCGTCATCAAACTCAACGAGTTTTGCAAGATAGAGCTGAACCTGTGTTGCATCAAGGATGTTAACTTCGCCGTCGCCATTAAGGTCGCCGTTCTCGCCTAACAATGTTGATGGAACATATCTGTCATAGTTGTAAGAAACAACTGTGTCTTCCTCAGCGAACTCGCCTACTACATCACCGTCAACTGACTCGAGTACGTACTTGATAGATACAGAATCGTCTGCAGAAGCTACGTACTTCTCACCTGGCAGACCAATGATTGTGTTAGAAATGAATACTTCGCCTGTTTCGTTATCAACGTGGTTGATAGTAACAGTTGAGAACTTAGAATCAAGTGCGCAAGTCTCGTATGTTGACTTTTCAACAGCGATGATAGCTGATGAAGCAGGAACCTCAAATCTGAGACCCTTTGTTTCGCCAAGCTTCTTGATACCTGAACTCTTGTCGTTTGCAATAATTACCCACTCTGTATCCTCTGAAAGGTCAGCGTCTACAGTAGGCTTGAGATTCTGAACAGCAAGCTCTGTTGAACCGTTGAAGATAACAGCTACCTTGCTCCACTCGCCCTCAGTTGTGTTAGAAACTGTGTATGCGATTGTCTTTGAAGCGCCTGCCATTGATGTGTGGAATTTGTACTCGTATGTATCATCGTCTGCATCATTTGTTGCTGCTGTGAATGGTGAGAATGCAGAACGAAGCTCATATAAGCCCTTGTAGTATGATACAAGGTCGGCGTTTGTCTTAACGAGATTCCAGTCAATCTGGTTGAGCTCTGGTGATGAGCTGTATGAGTTCTCGTCGCCATCCTTAGAACGAGCCATTTCTTCACCTGCTAAGATGAGGTTGATACCCTGTGATGTAAGTGTGATAGCAGATGAGAGCTTGTTCTGAGCGATAGTGTCTGTGTAACGAGCTCTGTAGTCAGAAGTTGTGCCGTGGTTAATAGCAACAAGCTTATCATAAAGTGTGTTGTTATCGTGGCATGAAGCGTAAGATACGCACTGCTCTGGTGTAAGAGCTGACCAGTTACAGCCCTTGCCGTATGTATTAGCACGGATACCATAAGAGATACCAGGAGCAAATACAACTGAACCTGAAAGCCAACCTGGAGCTGTTGGACCATCAAATACGCCGCCCTTTAACGCGTCACGCATCTGGTCGTTGAAGAAACCAATACGGTCAGATGTTACGTTAGCGTTCTTCTGTGTACAACCAAGAACTGGTGTGTCTGTGCATGATACAGGGTCGAATGTTGAGTTACCTGACCAACCTTCACCGTACATGATAATACGCTCGTCTGTCTTGTCGAGCATTTCACGGATAAGGTTCATTGTTTCAACATCGTGGATACCCATAAGGTCGAAACGGTAACCATCAATGTGATACTCGTCAACCCAGTACTGGAGCATATCCATCATGTATCTACGATACATATAACGCTCAGAAGCAGTATCGTTACCGCAACCTGACTGGTTAGAGTATGTACCGTCAGCGTTAATTCTGTAGTAATAGTCAGGAACTACTGCTGTGAAGCAAGAATCCTGCTTGTATGTGTGGTTGAATACAACGTCCATGATAACGCCGATGCCAGCTTCGTGCAAAGCCTGAACCATCTGCTTGTACTCATTGATACGAACTTCACCGTTGTAAGGATCGGTGGAGTAGCTGCCCTCGGGAACGTTGTAGTTCTTGGGATCGTAACCCCAGTTGAAGCCACTGTCGGGGTTGGCCTCGTTGACAGTAGCATAGTCGTAAACAGGCAGCAGATGCACATGGGTGATACCCAGTTCCTTCAGGTAATCAATACCCACAGGAATGCCGTACTCGTTAACAAGTCCGGTTTCCGTAAAGGCCAGGTACTTGCCCTTATACTGGGAAGAAGCGATGGTATTGGAGAAGTCACGGACATGGACCTCCCAAATCACAGCATCGGTGTAGCTGTCCAGCTGGTACAGCTTATCATTGCTCCAGCCTTCAGGATCCGTAGTATCCAGGTCGATGACCATGCTGCGGTTACCGTTGCAGCCGGCAGACTTGGCATAGGGATCGGTGGCCTCCTGGGTGCCGACAGCAGTGGTGACGCTATAAGTATAGTAAGTACCATGACCACAAGCCTCCGTAAAGGACCACACACCACGCTCGCCCAGCTCCA
>JAZSHE010000109.1:0-7972 GCA_045533085.1 Ruminococcus sp. | reverse complement strand
CTATGGATTCTGTTAAAGAAGAGGCTGTGCGTGCTGGAGCTTACTATGTAAACGCTAGATGGCTCGGTGGTATGCTCACAAACTTCACAACAATCCGTAGAAGAATCGCTAGACTCAAGCAGCTCCGCGCTATGGTGACAGACGGTACATTTGATCTCCTTCCAAAGAAGGAAGTAATCAAGCTCAACCTTGAAATCGAAAAGCTCGAGAAGTTCCTCGGCGGTATCAAGGATATGGAGCAGATTCCTGGTTGTCTCTTTATCGTTGACCCAAGAAAAGAGAAGATCGCTGTATCTGAGGCTAAGAAGCTCGGTATCCCAGTTGTAGCTATCGTTGATACAAACTGTGATCCTGACGATGTTGACTACGTTATCCCTGGTAACGATGACGCTATCCGCGCAGTAAAACTTATCTGTGGCGCTATGGCTAACGCTATCATCGAGGGCAGAGAGGGCCAGATGGGCGCTGCTGCTAGAGATGAGGCAGAAGTAGAAGAGCTCGTTGAAGAGTAATTCTGATTTGTTGATTATATATATTACGAAAGGATTGATATAAATGGCATTTACAGCTCAAGACGTAAAAGCATTACGTGAGAAGACAGGTTGCGGTATGATGGACTGCAAAAAGGCTCTTACAGAGGCTAATGGCGATATGGACGCTGCTATCGATTTCTTAAGAGAGCAGGGTCTTGCTAAGCAGGCTAAGAAAGCATCAAGAATTGCTGCTGAGGGTGTTGCTTACGCTATTACAAACGATGATAACACAGCAGGTGTAGTTATCGAGATTAACGCAGAGACAGACTTCGTTGCTAAGAACGCTGACTTCCTTGCTTTTGTTAACACATGCGCTCTCACAGTTATGGAGAACGACCCAGCTGACGTAGAGGCTCTCGCTGCTATGAAGGCAGTTGGCACAGAGATGACTGTTGCTGAGCTTTTACAGGAGAAGGTTCTTACAATCGGTGAGAACATCCAGATCCGTAGATTCGAGAAGTTCACAGGTCCTACAGTTGCTTATGTACACGCTGGCGGTAAGATCGGTGTTATTGTTAACTTTGAGACAGACGTTGATACAGCTAGCGCTGACTTCGTTGCTTATGGTAAAGACGTTGCTATGCAGATCGCTGCTCTCAACACACCATACTTAAACGAGTCTGACGTTCCTGCTGAGGTTATCGACCACGAGAAGGAAATCCTCGTTGCTCAGATGAAGCAGGATCCAAAGATGGCTAACAAGCCAGAGCAGGTACTCGCAAAGATCGTTGAGGGTAAGATTGGCAAGTTCTATAAGGAAAACTGCCTTGTTGACCAGGAGTTTGTTAAGGACAACTCAATGACTGTTGCTAAGTACACAGAGTCTGTTGCTAAGAAGCTCGGCGGCTCGATCAAGATCGTTAAGTTCACTCGTTTTGAGAAGGGTGAAGGTCTTGAGAAGCGTCAGGATGACTTTGCTGCAGAAGTTGCAAACATGGTAAAATAATTTATCAGATTTTTAAGGAGTGGTTTTTAGGCCACTCCTTTTTTCTTTGTTAAATTTCTATTAAATATCCGAATATCTTCCTTATTCTTCTTTACAAATTACACTAAATGTTGTATAATTTTCTTAATTATAAAGATAACTATGAGGTGATTTGATGAAATCGAAATACAAGAGAATTCTTCTCAAGCTTTCAGGCGAGTCTTTAGCAGGCGAAACCAAACACGGAATCGACTTTGATACTGTGCTTTCTTTCTGTGAGCCTATCAAAAAGCTTGTTGACGATGGGGTAGAAGTAGCTATCGTTGTTGGTGGCGGTAACTTCTGGAGAGGTCGCTCAAGCGGCAAAATGGACAGAACACGTGCTGACCATATGGGTATGCTCGCTACAACAATTAACGCTCTCGGTGTTGCCGACGCTCTCGAGCAGATTGGTGTAGATGTACGTGTGCAGACTGCGATTGGTATGCGTGCCATCGCTGAGCCATATATTAGAAACAAGGCAATGCGCCATCTCGAAAAGGGAAGAGTTGTAATTTTTGGTTGCGGTACTGGTAACCCTTTCTTCTCAACAGATACAGCTGCAGCTTTGCGTGCTGCTGAAATTGAGGCGCAGATTATTCTTAAAGCTACTATGGTTGATGGTGTTTATGATTCTGACCCTAAGACCAACCCTGATGCTATCCGTTATAGCAAGATTTCATTCCATGATGTTCTTGAAAAGGACCTCAAGGTTATGGATTCTACTGCTGCTGCCATCTGTAAAGATAACAACATCGGACTTCTTGTGTTCAGCGTTGATAACCCGGATAATATCTACAACGCAGTATGCGATGATACAATCGGTACTTTAGTTGGTAATTTCTGATAATAATTTATTTCTAAATATTAGGAGGACAATATGAAAGCAACATTAACAAAATCCGAAGAGCGTATGCAGAGACGCATCGATCACCTCGATGCAGAATTTAAATCAATCAGAGCTGGCAGAGCTAACCCTGCTGTTTTAGATAAAGTTACGGTTGACTATTATTCAACACCAACACCTATCAATCAGCTTGCTGCTGTATCTGTAACAGAAGCCAGAACTCTTACTATCCAGCCTTGGGATGCATCTGTTCTTAGAATGATTGAAAAAGCTATCCAGATGTCTGATATTGGTATCAACCCACAGAACGATGGTAAGTGCATCAGACTTCTTTTCCCACCACTCACAGAGGATAAGCGTAAAGAAATTGCTAAAGAAATCGCTGGCATCGCTGAAGATACTAAGGTGCAGATCCGTAACGTACGCCGTGATACAATCGACAAGCTCAAGGCTATGAAGAAAGATGGCGAGCTCACAGAAGACGATCTCAAGACTGCAGAGAAAAAAGTTCAGGATCAGACAGATAAGTTTATCAAAATCATCGACCAGATGTCTGATAAGAAAAAGAAAGAAATCATGGAAATCTGATTATGGCTTTATTCAATAAATCAAAGGAAAAGATATCAATCGATGATATCATACTACCTGAGCATATTGGAATAATTATGGACGGTAACGGCAGATGGGCTAAAAAGCGCGGTCTGCCGCGTACTGCCGGTCACACAGCTGGCGCGCAAACTTTCAGAAGAATTGCGCGCTACTGTTCCGATATAGGCATTAAGTATCTGACAGTTTATGCTTTTTCTACCGAGAATTGGAAACGTCCTAAAGAAGAAGTTGATGCAATAATGAAACTCTTCAAGGAGTATATGCTTGAAGCTATTTCTGATTTTCAGGATGACAGCATAATTGTCAAGTTCATCGGTGACCGTTCTGTCTTTTCCTCAGATATGCTCGAACTTATCGAGAGAACCGAGAATGACTCTAAAGACAGAGATGGTATGGTGCTCAATATCGCTATGAATTACGGCGGAAGAGATGAGCTTGTTAACGCGTTTAAGAATATCGCTAATGACATCAGAGATGGTAAGCTTGATATTTCAGACATAGACGCTCAGCTTATCAGCGATAACATTTACACTAAAGGTCAGCCTGATCCTGACCTTATCATTCGCCCAAGTGGTGAATATCGCACATCGAACTTCCTTTTATGGCAGTCGGCATACTCCGAGTATTGCATTATGGATGTGCTCTGGCCTGATTTCAAGAACGAACATCTTGATAAGGCGCTGATCGAATACGCTAAGCGAAACAGACGTTTCGGTGGTATTTGATCTAATATTTTGAAAGTTCTGGTGATACCTAATGAAAGTGAGACTTATTACATCGGGAATAGGAATTGTACTGTGTATAGTATTGATGGTTCTCGGGGAAATTAACTCAATAGTTATCAATATTGCTATAGCGCTGGTGACAGCTCTTATTTGCGGTGAATTACTCACAGCTAAAGGTTTGCATAAAAATCTCAAGATTTCTATTCCTTGTGTTTCGTTTGGCTTATTGATGCCAATTTTGTGCAACACACAACTCAAATTTTTGCCTATCTATCTTTTTGCTGTTATTTTCTTTACTATTATGGTAGCGTTTCATAGCAGTCTCAAAGTTGAGGATATGTTCTTTGCGTTTGGTGGAACGATGCTTCTCACATTATCGATGACATCGTTTGCTCTCACAGCGTGCAATCCTATTGGTCACTCGTCGTTCTGGGTGGTACTTACATTGGGTGTTCCGTGGCTTGCTGACAGCGGAGCTTATTTTGCTGGAGTTTATCTTGGCAAACACAAGCTTTGCCCACAGATCAGCCCTAAAAAAACAGTTGAGGGTGCAATTGGCGGTCTTTTGAGCGGTGCATTGGGTTCTGTTATTATCGGACTTGTATTTTTACTCATATACAGAGATGTTACAATCAACTTTATACCGCTTATTCTTATCGGATTAGTTAATCCAGTGGTTTCGATAATTGGTGACCTTTCTTTTTCAGTTATCAAACGCTCATGCGGTATAAAGGATTTTGGTTCAATTATGCCTGGTCACGGTGGTATGCTTGACAGATTTGACAGCATTATCCTTTGTGCACCATTTGTTTTCATCGTTTATAATTTATTCAACGTTATCAGTTAATCGGAGTTTATTATGGTAAATAAGCTATCTATCTTAGGTTCGACCGGTTCCATCGGTACGCAGACTCTCGATGTTGCCCGAAAACTTGATTTACAGGTTACAGCACTTTCTGCACACAGCAATATCGCGCTTTTAGAAAAGCAGGTGCGTGAGTTTAAACCATCAGTTGCTGTTGTTTTTGACGAAAGCAAAGCCCAGCAGTTCAGACTTAACATCAAAGACCTTGATACTAAAGTATACAGCGGTATGGATGGTTTACTGTACGCTGCTACTCTTGATGATTGCGATCTGGTTGTAAATTCTGTCGTAGGTATGGTCGGTTTAAAACCTACTCTTGCTAGTATTGAGGCTAAAAAGAATATCGCCTTTGCTAACAAAGAAACTCTGGTTGCGGGCGGTGCTCTTGTAATGGATGCCGCTAAAAAGAATGGAGTGACTCTGTTTCCGGTAGATAGTGAACACTCTGCTATATTTCAGTGCTTACAGGCTTCACCGCCTGAAAAAGCGTTAAAGAAAATCCTACTCACAGCTTCAGGTGGTCCTTTTTTTGGAAAAACGGCTGATGAGCTCAGAAATGTCACTGTAGCACAAGCGCCCAATCACCCTAACTGGGCGATGGGTGCAAAAATTACCATCGATTCTGCTACAATGATGAACAAAGGTCTTGAGATTATTGAAGCAGCATGGCTGTTTGATATTTCTCCGGACGATATTGAAGTCGTGGTACATAGAGAGAGCATTATTCACTCTATGATTGAATTTGTAGACAACAGCGTTCTGGCACAGCTCGGACTTCCCGATATGCGAATTCCTATCCAGTACGCTATCACATATCCACACAGGTACGAATCACCGGTACAGTCGCTTGATTTTTCAAAGATTTCATCAATGACTTTCTACCATCCTGATTACGATACCTTTAAATGTCTTTCTGCGTGTAAGAAAGCTATGGCGCGAGGTGGTATTATCCCTGCTGTTGCAAATGGCGCGAACGAAGTTGCCAACAAACTTTTCAGAGATGGCAAAATCAGCTTTCTTGAAATTGGCGAGCTTGTTTCTTCTGCAGTTGATACATTTGAATACAAAGAGGCTAAATGCCTAGATGATGTTCTTGATGCCGACAAAGCGGCACGAGAGTATGTATATAACACTGTTAATTAATTGGAGATGATTTTATCACAACTATTGCACTTATAATTATTGCGGTTGTATTATTTGAACTTATTATTTTCTTCCATGAGGGTGGACACTTTGTTGCTGCTAAAAAAAGTGGCGTAAAAGTTAATGAATTTGCACTTGGTATGGGTCCAAAACTCTTTTCATTCACCAAGGGTGAAACTACTTATTCATTCAGAATTCTTCCTATCGGCGGTTATTGTGCTATGGAGGGAGAGGATGAAGAAAGCGAAAATCCGCGAGCTTTTAATAACGTAAAAATTTACAAGCGAATGATTATCGTTGTTGCGGGTGCAGTGATGAACATACTGTTCGGTCTTGTGCTTATGATGATTACTCTTATACCACAGGATCAGTTCGTATCAACAACCGTTTCATCGTTTACTCAGTGCTCCTTCACCGCTGCAACTGGCTTAAAAGAAGGTGACAAAATTGTTGAAATCAACGATTATGCCATCAAAACTTCAACTGATTTCAGCTTTGCATTGTACACAACACCGCTTTGCGATGTCGATGGCACTACTGTTGAGATATACAAAGAAGACTGTCTTTTTTATCTTAGAAACCATTGTGCTACTGTTTCAACACAGCTCACTCAGACGCAGTTTGAGTCTATGTATAAAATATGGCAGGATGGTTCAAAAGCGATTTTAGCAATATCTGATAAAGAGTCAGCATACTCCGCTATGTGTGAGTATATTGATAAAATCAATGAGACATTATCTTTAGAAAAAGTAGAATCATATCCTGAAATTGAAGAAAAAGAAACACGTCAGCGCTTTCGTACAGATATAACAGTCATCCGTGAGGGCAAAGAAATTGTACTGGATGATGTTGATTTCTTCACATACAGAAATGGTGAAACACTTGAACCAACAGTTGAGATAGACTTTTATCTGCAACCTATTGATAAAAATTTTGGAACACTTGTTACACAGACATTTTCTCAGACCGTATCGGTTGTACGTATGGTTTGGGGCAGTTTGGTTGGTATGGTGACGGGTCAGTTTGGCATTAATGATGTATCGGGTCCTGTAGGTCTTGCATCAGCTATTACTGATGTCGCATCCGAAAGTCTAAAAACAGGCTTTATGGATGCTGTTATGAGTATTGTATATGTTATGATGGTTATTACCGTTAACCTTGGCGTGGTTAATATGTTACCATTCCCAGCATTGGACGGTGGCAGGTTTGTGATGCTTCTGATTGAAGCTATATTCAGAAAACCAGTACCACGCAAGGTGGAATCAGTCATCAACGGTGTAGGATTAGTTCTACTGCTTACATTGATGGTTGTGATTACGTTTAAAGATATTTGGGTGCTTATATCCGGAGGATAATATGAGTAAAATTCAGGTGAAAGCAGGAAATGTTCTGATTGGTAATGGGGCAGAAGTCTCTATCCAATCTATGCTTAATACAAGAGCAGATGATATCGAAGGCTCTGTTTTACAGGCAAAACGACTTGAAGAAGCAGGATGTCAGATTATCCGTGCTGCAATTCCTGATATGAATGCTGTGCGACTTATCCCTGCTTTGAAAGAGGCTGTTTCTATTCCTGTAGTTGCCGATATTCACTTTGACTATAAACTTGCCCTTGAATCAGTAGCGGCAGGTATCGATAAAATCAGAATAAATCCTGGTAACATTGGCGATGAGGATAGAGTACGTCAGGTTGCTATAGCCTGCAAAAATAATAATATCCCTATTCGTATTGGGGTGAACTCTGGTTCTCTTGAAAGAGAAATCCTCAAAAAATACGGTCATCCTACTGCTCAGGCATTGTGTGACAGTGCTTTGTATCACGCGTCGTTGCTTGAAAAGTTTGACTTTACTGACATAGTTTTGTCGATGAAAAGTTCAGATGTCAGCACTATGGTGCAGGCTTACGAGATTGCTCACAACAGCTGTGACTATCCACTGCATCTTGGTGTAACCGAGGCTGGTACAACACGTATGGGTATTATAAAATCCAGTGCTGGTATCGGTTCACTGTTGCTCCACGGAATCGGCGATACTATCCGCATTTCTTTAACCGCTGACCCTGTTGAAGAAATCTATGCCGCTAAAGACTTATTGAAAGCTATCGGTGTAAGAAAAGACGGCATCACTTTTGTATCTTGTCCGACCTGCGGAAGAACAAAAATTGACCTTATTGGTCTTGCAAATGAAGCGCAACAGCGTCTGAAAGACTGTGATAAGAATATTAAAGTTGCTATTATGGGCTGTGTTGTTAACGGTCCTGGAGAAGCAAAAGAGGCTGATATTGGT
>JAZSHE010000017.1:0-8046 GCA_045533085.1 Ruminococcus sp. | reverse complement strand
TTTACTATTGATTCTTAACTAAAGTTATTAACGGATACTTAATCATGCGTTTTTTTGCTTTTATATTAGTAATTTGACTGACCGATTTTGCCAAAATCGATACCATTTTTGCCAAACGATAGATTTTTCTATTGACAAATGCTATACTTTGTTCGTAAGCAGTTGGCATACATACACACGGAAATGGGACTCTTCATTCTGGCGTGAGAATAACTCTACCAATATTAAGGTTTTACTATAATAATTTAAATATAGGTTGAAGAGAGGTTTTGAAAGATGAGAAAATTATTATCATTACTGCTCGTTCTGAGCCTTATACTCGGTATATGTATGGTATCTGTCTATGCTGCTGATGTGAAAAAGACGCCGGTTGCACAAGAGGAAACCGATGTGATTTCGCTCGAAGAGTCTGAAAAACTGGCAGCGGTCAGAGCACAGCTTAAACAGTTTTTTGACGAAAAAAAGGCAGCCGGAGAACACGCTTTCAGAGAGGCATATGTTTGTGATTTTGATGAAAGCTTCGACGAAAATTATGGCGTGGTCTGGGTAGTATATTACTGGACAGATAGAGACGAAGTTGTTTCGGCTGTAAATGCCTTTCTTCAGGAAAACGGTATTGATCAAGACCTTGTTGCATATATGGAAAGTGAAGACGTCGCAGAAGAGCCATCACCTTCAGAGACCGAAGCCTTGGTCAAAGCAAAATTTGAAGCTAAGTATAGCAAAGAAATAGCCGAAAGCAAGTTCGGCTATTTATGCAGCGTACTTTATGCCAACACGGATGAGAACGGAGAGCTTGAATGGGCGCTGTGCCGTGGATCCATTGACGGGGTAGCAGAAGTTTTCGGATATGTAAAGTTGAGTAAGGTGTTTTTAACGACCGGAGACGCTGAACCATTCGGAACAGAATTTGCTGTCTATGACGCCGAAAAGGACGACTTTGTGCTTATGGACGAAGACCTGAGCGCCTACAGAGGCCTTGAGGAGAAAATGGTCAAGCTCGGAATCGCATATCCTATAGGTGATGCGGACTACGACCGCGAGCTTACGATACACGACGTGACGATCATACAGAGATATCTTGCAGGTCTGAACAATATAAAAATGGATGAGTTTCTTTGCTATGTGGACAACGATGATGAGATAAGCATACTCGATGCCACCGCAATACAGTGCTATCTTGCAAAACTCTGCAACATAGACGGCAGCAAACCTTACTCTGAATAATTGAACACCATCCCTCCGCTGCGACTCCCTTATATGTGGTATTACTATAATATGCTTTATGCTTACTACGAGAATAATCAGACAGAGCCTGAGTACGTAGTGTTTATTGCTAAGACACGTACTTGGCATGAGCAATCTACAGTTACCAGAAATGTTGGTGATTGTTTGATATATAACAGTTCTATCAACTATCCTTACGATTTAGCTCACTATGTGTATGTACCTTCACTCCAGAAAGTTTACACTCTTGAAGAAGCGTACCATAGCGATGAACTTGATATATCTGCAGCAATGAAATCTGGTCGCATTGGACATCATAGAGGAGACGTTAATTTTGACAGAGCTTGTAATGTCTTTGACGTCACATATATTCAGATGTATCTTGCAGGTGTAGATGGTTATGACAAAAACAGTTATATGGATGTTGATAGGTCCTCGGATGTCAGCATTTTTGATGTTACTAAACTCCAACGATATTTTGCAGGGTTAGAAGACTCTCTAATAGGTGTTACAAGTATAAATCTGTATAAAAACTTTCTATAATTTGATTGTTGACGTATCGCAATAGTTGTTGTATCTTTTTATTAAGGAGGTATTTATATGATCGATTTTAAAAATGCAAATTATTTCAAGTTAAAGGCTGTAGATAACAGTACTTACGCTGCGCTATTAACACCTATTTTTGTTGGTGATGAAGCTATTATATCCACTTTCAAGGGAATCAGAGATGGCGTTGTTTTCACTAACAAGAGAATTATTGCAATCAATGTTCAGGGACTCACCGGTACAAAGAAAGATTTTACATCTTTACCATATAGCAAAATTCAGGCTTTTTCTGTGGAGACAGCAGGTGTCTTTGATTTAGACAGCGAACTTGAACTTTGGTTCTCCGGTCTTGGTAAAGTTAAATTTGAGTTTGTTAAGAACGCTAACGTGTCTGCTATTTGTCAGATGATTTCAAGCAGAGTTCTTTAATTTGTATTATTAAACGGATACTCGGACGAGTGTCCGTTTTTTTATACATTGATATGCAGTAAAATAACATTGCACGATTGCATTGCTGTTAAGATTTTGTTTGATAATAATATTTTATCCTTTAACTTGCCTGATGGATTCTGGGTTGTTCCTGAGCACGAAGCGGGTAAGCTGTCGAATACAGTGCGTACTGATGCGGCTCAGGTGAATTTTACAGTAATTCTAAACACGAGTTTATCAGCAACATCTTGTTCAGTAAATAATCAGTTTGTGTTTTCATCCTGTTAACATTTTTGGGTTATTAGTTTGATAAAATTTTACAGGCAATAAAAATAACAGGAGAGAATTATGAATCAAAGTAAAAAGAAAAACAAAATTACGTTTTATATGTTGATATCATTTATATTTGTGATATCAGTTATCGATAATCTGCTCACATATATCGGTTCACCTGACTTATCAAAAGAAGCAAATCCACTTGTGCACACACTTGGTTTCTCGTGGGCGGGGTTACTCACTGCAAATGTGATTTTGTACGCACTTGACGTGTTTATGGCGTACTATGTTTTTATCAAGCACGAGCCAAAAATCGTCGCTTGTAACAACAAAAAAGAATATTTGTCAATGATGTTGTTTAACAGGCCTGACAAGTATATCTGGACCTGGTACAAGTTACCTGATAATAAAGATGGTTATCGTTTTATGTTTGCGTGTTTCAGTTTTATTATGGTGTTAGTTACGCCGTTATTTAGACTCAAAGCATCAATTGAATGGTGTATGTACTTGTTTAACCCTGAGCTTTTCAATAAGTATTGTGACATTTTAGGTAAGGTTGCCGTTACCACAGTATGGGGCAGAGGTGATTTGATAATTCAGGTCTGTTTTCTGATTGTGATTTTTATGTATATTTTCGTTCACAGACAGTTCAACATAAACCAGAAGTTAATAAAAGTGAGTAAGTAAAAAAAGCGGGTGTTCTTTTGAACATCCGCTTTTTAGTGAAGCTTGCATTGATTTATGCTTATGATATGCTATAATTGATTTATAAGTTGTTTTTCAAGTCTTTAAATATTGGAGTGATACTATGAAACGAAGAAAAGGTTTGTTGATAACACTATCGGTTGTTTTAGTTGTTGCTATTGTGCTGACATTTATGGGACCACAGCTTGTTCTGATGGGTGCAAGACAGTCGCAGGTTGAGGACAATTACTCGTACAGTCAGTATTTTTATACTACTTATGACGAAATCAGAGCACATCTGGAGGCTCGTGTGGATGATTTGCGTGCAAAGGGAATCAAGGTTGATGCCAGTGAATACACAGTTGATGAAAGCGATGGTCTTTATATCGATAACATTTACCTGCCTGCAAGCAAAGAAAAAGAGAATCTGCTTATTCTTACTACGGGTGTGCACGGTATAGAGGGATACATCGGCTCAGTTATGCTTGATGTTTTCTTTGAGGAAATCTATCCTGAACTTGATACTCAAACTACAGGTGTTCAGATTGTTGCTAATGTAAATCCATACGGTATGAAATATATGCGCCGATACAACGAGAATAATGTTGACCTTAATCGTAATTTTATTCTTGATTGGGACGATTTCGATTACGCTTCTAATAAAGATTATCCCGAAGTTAAGAGCTTTCTTCAGCCTGAAAAGAAAATCGGCAATGCATTCTGGCACGAGGTCGGTTTTTATCTGAGACTTGCAAAGGAAGCTATCACTAAAGGCGCCAGCAAGGTGTCTGATGCACTTCTGACAGGTCAGTATGAATATCCTCAGGGTGTTTATTACGGCGGAATAAAGGACGAGAAATCGACAGCATATCTCAAAGGCGTGTTCAACGATTGCCTTGACTCAGAGTATGAGAACATAGTTCATATTGATATTCACTCGGGTTACGGCCCTAGGTACAATATGGTTATTTTTAACTCTGTTTATGATACGATGACAGAAGCTCAGACAAAAGAAGCATTTTCGTATGATTACGTAATTGCTCACGATTCAGAGGCTTTTTATGCAACAACAGGCGATACTACTGACTATTTTTATCGACTTGCAGAGAGTAAAAATTCAGACAAAGATTTGTTTTCAACTTGCTTTGAGTTTGGTACAATCGGTGACAGCTTTTTCGATTCGATACTTTCGCTAAAATATACTGTTGATGAGAACCGCCAGCATTGGTATCCTAGTGATAACCGTGTTACAAGCGAGGTCGTCTTTGAAAATTATAAAGAGCTTTTTTATCCAACAGAGACTCAGTGGCGTGAAAAGACAGTACAGGACTTTAAATCAGCAACCCAGGGAGTACTGAATGTAAAGTTAAAGTAAGTACTTGCGTAGGTAATCCAATAATCCTCTTAAATACTAAAAACGCGGGTGTCATAGACATCCGCGTTTAGTTTATCCTTAATCTTTATTGCGTCGTTCGTAGAAGTACATACCGCTTTCTATGTATTTTTCAGGTATGTCGTAGATGGTGAAATCGTAATCTTTGCAAACCCACGTTTCGCCGTAGTTTTCTTTGCTGAAAGTGTTATGTGCAGTAATCAGTTCGTCAGTTTTCTCTATGCTGAAATCTGATAAAAATGTGATATATTTGTCAGCTTTTTGGGTATATATAGTCATCACGTTGTAGCGACCAAAAAGAATTTCTTCGTGGCTTAAATGACCACCAAATCCGAATGAGTTCATTCCGTCGTCAACAAGAAGTGGGGCTAGTTCGGACAGAATCTGCAGTGCTTTGTCGGTGCTTAGTCCATCGATAAAATATACATCTTTGTGAAAGTAGTCAGCGATCCATTTGCCGTACTTAGTTTCATCGTCAAGTTTTGTTGGTATTTCAAGTATAAAAAACAGTGGTTCGTTATTGTGTTCTTTTATGAAACGCTCCATCATTTTCTGTACTTTAGAAGTGTTGATATTTGCGTAAATTGCGTGTTTTTTTACTTCATATTGTTCAGATAATTTCTCAGGAAAAGGTACTGTACAACAATTTTTTAGCTCAAACATATAATCACCCTTAGTTTTGATTATATCATACGATTATTGTGTTTACAATAGGTAAACTTTTATTGACAAATTACTATGCTCAGCTTAATATATAGTCAGAGGTGATTATATGGAACCAAGATTCAAGATGAGCTATAAAGTGACGATAGATATTTACAAAGAACTATACAGATATTATATGTTTCAACGTACAATAAGAATTGTGCTGAATATAGTTTTATTAATCGCGTTTTTATTAGATTTGTTGTTGACTGTTTTAAAAGGGTACATATTTGCAGGTGCTGTGGTGTTTGTGCCACTTATATATTTATTGGAGTTTTATATATATCACAAACGTGTTTCAATGTGGGTTAAACGCAGCAAAGAGATGAAACACGATGACCTTTTTACTACATACGAATTTTTTGAAGACCATCTGGTTTTTACGTCATCAAATGGTGGTAGAGCACAGGTTAGTCTTAGTGACATAAAATACTTTGAACAGAGCAAGAATCTTATTCTGCTCATATCTAAAGCTAATCTTGCATACTGGTTTCCTGCCGATTCTTTTGAAATAGGGGATTTGGAGGAATTCAAAAAGTTTTTGCGTAGTAAAGAGATAAAACTTAAGCCTTGAAAACTCATACTCACATAAAAACCACCCGATTTTGTGTCGGGTGGTTCGTTGTTTTTATTAAAGGTTGTAGTATTTCTCAAACTCTGCAGGATGTGGAATCTTTGAAAGTTCAGCACACTCAGCACGCTTTGTTTTGATAAAGTTTGTGATGAGCTCTTCTGGGAATACGCCACCTTTTGTGAGGTAGTCGTGGTCAGCTTCGAGTGCATCGAGAGCCTGTTCGAGGGATGTTGGAAGACCCTTGAGTTTTGCTTTTTCTTCGTCGCTAAGGTGGAAGAGGTTCATATCGTATGGACCCCAGCCGTTCTCGTGTGGGTCAATCTTGTTTTTGATACCATCAAGACCTGCCATCAGAATAGCAGCATAGCAGAAGTATGGATTACATGTAGCGTCAGGGTTCCTAAGCTCGAAACGACGCTTGTCCGGGCTTTTTGCGTACGCTGGAATACGGATAACAGCACTGCGGTTTGATGTTGCGTAACCAACAGTAACAGGAGCCTCAAAACCAGGTACAAGACGCTTGAATGAGTTTGTGCTTGGATTTGTAAGAGCGCACAGTGAGCTGATGTGTTTTAATAATCCGCCCATAAAGTAGTGAGCCTCTTTTGAAAGATTTGAGTATCCGTTGTCGTCAGAGAATACAGGCTGTCCGTCTTTCATCAAAAGCATATGAACATGCATTCCTGAGCCAGCCTCACCGTAGATTGGCTTTGGCATAAACGTAGCGGTCTTGCCGTACTTCATAGCTACGTTGTGGATGATGTATTTAATCATCATTGACGCGTCAGCCATCTTTGTCATTTCGCCAAGCTGTGGTTCGATTTCAAACTGACCTGATGCGGCAACCTCAGGGTGCTGATAGTTGATTTCGATGCCCATCTCTTTCATCATAAGGCACATCTCAGAACGGATATCGTATGATGTATCAAATGGCTTTGCAACGTGGTAAGCCTTCTGGTGAGGTACAACACAGCCCTTGCCCTGAGTTGCACTGTTCCAGTACGACTGGTCAGTATCAACAAAAGCAGTTACCTCGTTTGGCTGTACTGCCCAACCCACCTGATCGAAAAGATAGAACTCGAACTCAGGAAGAATGTACATTGTGTCAGCAACACCACTCTGTTTCATATACTCTGTAGCGGCTTTCACGATATTTCGTGGATACTGAGCAAGTGGACGGTTTTCAGGATTGTCGATTATCATCGCGTTACCTGTCATTGATAGAGTAGGGATTTCGCAGAATGGGTCGATGTATGCTGTGTCAGGATCAGGAATGAACACCATATCGCTCTTTTCAACAACAGCGTAGCCGTAGTTTGATGCGTCGAAACCGATACCGCTCTTCATAGTGTCTTCGGTAAAGTTTTCAGCCAAGATAGAAACGTGTCTGTACTGACCGTTGATATCAACCATTTTAAAGTCAACCATTTTGATATCATACTCTTTAATGAGTTTTATGATATCTTTGACAGTTTTTGCCATAAATGAACACCTCTTTGTAGAATTTTTATACAATTTTAGTATACCCCAGTTTACTGAAAGTGTCAATCTTGGAACACTCAATATGCGGTTTTGTGTGTGAATAATCGATGTTGTTCTTTAATTGTTTGTGTATATTTAATTCCTTGGTATTTGTGCACAACGCTGTGATTATTCGCTTTCAGATTGGTGTTTTCGCACTAATAAAAAAGCGATAGTTGACGGAATGTACAATGGGATGAGATTAATTATATGCAATTTGACACTAGTCAATTATTTTGAAAAAATGTTATAATATTGGTGTAAAAAAACACGAGAGGTGATTATATGAAAATAATATTGTCAGTTATGATTGCACTTTTGCTGTTGCTGTCGGTGTGCTTCGTTTCTGCTTATGCTGATACAGCTGGTGTATACGAAGATGGCGATTTTTATATCTATCTTGATAGTGGACAGCCTGATGTCACAATAAGCTGGGAGAAGTTTGAAAACGCTGAATACTACGAAGTAGTAATTGACACAGAGGTAGAATACTACTGCGTTAAAGAAACAGTGAAAGAAACTTACTATGACTGGATTCCTGATTCTAACACCACTCCTTATGATACATATAAAATCGTTGTCAGCGCATACAACAGCGACGGTGAAATGATTGCGAAAAGTGCTCCTGCACAGGCGTGCATTTATGTTATGATGTGCGACTACTGGGGAGTATACGGCGATGTCGATCAGG
>JAZSHE010000242.1:0-11389 GCA_045533085.1 Ruminococcus sp. | reverse complement strand
GAAGGTCAGTTCAAGGTAACTGCTTCAGAGGGTACATACGAAATCAACACAAAGATCGTTACAATGGCTGACACAGATATGCAGCCACTCGTATACAACTTCGAGAAGGTTCAGGAGTTCGGTTATGAGTCAAAGATCACAGATGCTGAAATCTATGACGGTGAGGACCCAACAGTTCCATCAACTCCAACACCTACACCTGTACCTACAACACCAACAACTCCAACTCAGGGCGGCGACAGCGTAATCGTAAATGTTGACGGTGGAGCTTATGAGTTCAACAAGGGTGACGTATTCACATACTGCTTCAAGCTCACAGTTCCAAACACTAAGATTTCTTCACTTGACGTTGAGGGCTTGTATGACACAGCAGGTCTTGACCTTATCCCAGTGTTAGACGAGTACGACGAAGTTGATACAGATGCTCACTTCCCAAATATGTCAGGTGTTATCTCTAACTTCGACATCGATGGTGAAATCTACTTCAACTACTCAAACTACAAGGGTGTAAGATTTGTTGACGATGCAGTTGTATTCACAACACAGTTCAAGGTTACTGCTGACAGCGGTGTTTACAACATCGATTGCAGAATCAAGACAATGGCTGACACAGACATGAACAGACTCGTTTACAACTTCGTTAAGAACAGCGAGTTCACAGAGAAGGAAGAAATCGTTGGCTACATCCCACCAACAAGACCAACAGAGCCAACACAGCCTGATACACAGCCAACACAGCCTGACACACAGCCAACAGAGCCTGAAACAGAGCCTACATATCCAGAAGGTCTCTTCGTTAAGCTTGGCAGAACACTCCACAAGGTTGAACAGGGTAAGGAGTACACATTCACATACTTCTTACAGGTTGCTGACAAGAACGTAACATCACTCGATGCTAGAGTAACATACGATACAAAGGGTCTTGAGTTCGTTCCAACACTTGATGATGACGGCGAGGAAGATACAGTTAAGATGTACCCAATCCTCAAGAACCCAACAACAAATGTGAAGAACGGCACACTCTACTTCAACTACGCTAGCGCTTCAGGTTCTAAGTTCCATACTCAGGAGAGCGTGCTCTTCCAGGGTACATTCAAGGTAACTGCTGCTGAGGGTGTTTACGAAATCACTCCAGAGATCTGGTGTCTCGCAGCTGATGAGCTTGAGATCATCGTTGACGAGGGTCTTGTATGTGGCGACTACTGGGAGAAGGCAGTATTTGATGCTGAAATCTATATTCCAGAACCAACTGACAAGATTCTCATCGGTGACGTTAACTTCGACGGCAAGATCAACATCTTCGACGTAACAGAAATTCAGTGCTATACAGCTTCATACTATGATTTAACTGAGAAACAGTTAATCGCTGCTGATACAAACTTCGACGGCAAAGTAAACATCTTTGACGCTACACAGATTCAGCTTTATATGGCAGGTTATATCACAAAGTTTGAAAAAGAGTCCTAACTCAATAAAAAAGGAAACGGAGGCACCTTCATTGGTGTCTCCGTTTTCGTTTGGGTTAATGAATGTTGATTTGTAAAATTGTGGTGTTGTGACGTTGTAGTGGGGTGACAATCACCCATAGAAAGTGGTAACAAACGCAAAAAAGGCGCCGTAAAAGGCGCCCTTTGAATATACAGTTTTATACTTCGTCATCGTCTTGATCGTATTGATCGTCTTGGTGGAATGTGTGGTAGGTGTTGAATGAACACAGCATCACCATCAGAGCTGATGCGATGAGCAAAACAGCGGTCATACCAATTTCGAGCGACTGGTTCACGCGAAAAATCATATAGTAAAATGAAACTACCAATGCAACCAGCGACACCATCAGCGATACAAGCGCGAGAATTTTATCTCTCATAAAATCACCTTATGCCTTGATAAGAAAATCTTTCATCTTTGAAACATCGCCGTCCATGATTTTATGTTTGCAAATCAACTCGTGACCCTCAAGCGGTGTGCTGATTTCCTGATGAATATAAAGTCCGTCAAGACCTGCGTCGTGTGCTCCGAGCATATCAGTGATGCAGTCGTTACCAATCATGATGGACTTTGACTTGTCTAGGTTGTATTTCTTGATGAGTTTGTTGTAGAAAGTCTTTGACGGCTTGCAACAAGCACAGTCAGAGCTGATGAAAATACCGTCGAAATATTCGACAAGTCCGAGCTCGCACATCTCAGGATATGTGAAGCAACGCTGAGCGTTAGAGAGCAGGTAGACTTTCTTGCCTGCTTTCTTAAGACTTTCAAGCAAGTCAATAACTCCGTCATACAATGTGAGCAAGTTAGTTGATGCCTTGCGGAATTTTACTGCGGTATCGCGAATCATCTTATCAGTAGGACGCACACCCTTGCGAGTGTAAAGACGTCTGAAAACTTTTTCGAGGTCGATTTCGATGTTCTTGTATGTTGGGTGGGCAAAGCGTGTGAGGCGTTCCTCAAACTTTGCGAATCGGTGGTAATCGCGCTCAATTTCATCGCCCGTGTAAGTTGCTCCGTAGCTTTTGTAGATGTCAGCAACTGCGTTCCAGAAATCTTCGCCTGATTCGTCTGTGCGAATGTCAATCAATGTGCCGTAAAGGTCAAAAATACAATTCTGATACATAGGGTATCCTTTCCAAAAAAACAATATGAAGTGATTATATACCTATTTGAGATGAAAATAAAGTGTTTGTGTATAATAAGATAATATGTTACAATAGTAAAGTAAAGTAGGTGAAAAAATGACCAAAAAACAGATTGCATTGAAGGCTGTTGAGGCTCTCAAAACTGAATATCCCGACGCGATTTGCTCGCTTGTGTACGATGACCCGTTGCAACTTCTGATAGCAACACGCCTTGCGGCTCAGTGCACCGATGCGAGAGTCAATATGGTGACCCCTGCGCTTTTTGCGAGATTCAAGACAGCTGAAGATTTTGCAAATGCAACGTACGACGAGGTGGGAGAATATATCAAAACCTGTGGTCTGTACAAAACAAAGTCAAAGGACCTTGTAGAGCTTGGTAAAATGCTTGTGAATGACTATGACTGTGTTGTACCTGATTCACTTGAAGAGCTGATTAAGCTCCCTGGAATTGGCAGAAAGACCGCGAATCTTGTTATGGGTGATATTTTTAAGAAGCCTGCGGTTGTTGTGGATACACATTGTATCAGAATCACACGCAGACTCGGTCTGCACACCGAAAAAGACGCAAAGAAAATCGAGTTTATCCTGCGCGATTTGCTCCCAGAAGATGAATCCAACGATTTTTGTCATCGAATCGTGCTCCACGGCAGAGCTGTGTGCACCGCACGCAAAGCTATGTGCGACAAGTGTTGTATGTCAGAGTTTTGTCGAAAAAAGGTATAAGTATAAGAAAAATGTGGGGAGGAGTAATCCCAGCATTTTATCTATGACCGCATTAAGCGAAATTAAAAAGATTATCGCAAACACTATACATATACTGAGAAAGATCCCGTAAAATAGGAGATTGATAAATTGTATATTAAAGCATAAAAACAGCGACAGGGCGAAAACCTTGTCGCTGTTTTGTTATAGATTATTGTTTTTATCAGTCAAGTGCTTCGATAGCGGCTTTGATGAGAGCGATTTTCTCTCTTTCACGCTGAGCCTGTCCCTGAATTTTTTCGACGACTGCCTGCGGTGCTTTTGCCATAAAGCCTGCGTTGTTTAACTTGCCCTCGTCCTGAGCGAGCATCTTTTCAACCTGAGCAAGCTCTTTGTTGAGACGCTTGAGCTCTTCTTCCTTGTCAACAAGGTCGCTCATCGGGATGTAAATCTTAGCGTCGTTTGTGACAACTGTAACAGCCTTCTCAAGAGCAAACTCGTCGCCGATTTCGATTTCAGTAGCTGAAGCTAACTTCTTGATGAACTGAACACCGTGAGCAAATGTGTCCTTCTTTTCAGTTGCGATGAAGTAGTTTGCTTTCTTTGATGGTGGAACGTTCATCTCGTTACGGCGTGTACGGATAGCTGTGATTGCCTCCATAATAATCTCCATCTGAGAAGCTTCTTCAGGGAAGTGGAGAGCATCAGTATACTCAGGATATTTTTCGAGCATAATTGTCTCGCCCTCGTGTGGAAGAGTCTGCCAGATTTCCTCTGTGATAAATGGCATGAATGGGTGTAAGAGCTTTAAAATCTTGTCGAGTACATAGAGAAGTACCTGTCGAGCGTTCTGAGCTGAAACAGCATCGTCGCCATTTAATCTTGACTTAGCAAGCTCGATGTACCAGTCGCAGTAGCAGTCCCAGATGAAGTCGTAGAGCTTCTGTACAGCGATACCAAGCTCGAACTTGTCGAGGTTGTCTGTGATTTCCTTTGCGAGTGTGTTGAGTGTGGAGAGAATCCACTTGTCCTCAAGCTCAAGTGTGTCAGGAAGCTCACATGGTACATCGTGGTCATCGATGTTCATGTGTACAAAACGGGATGCGTTGTAAAGCTTGTTAGCAAAGTTACGGCAAGACTCAACTCGCTCTTCTGAGAATCTCATATCGTTACCTGGTGAGTTACCTGTAGCGAGGAAGAATCTCAGTGCATCAGCGCCGTACTTGTCGATAACTTCGATTGGATCAACACCGTTGTTCAAAGATTTGCTCATCTTTCTGCCCTGTGAGTCACGGATGATACCGTGGATGAATACAGTGTTGAAAGGAACTTCGCCCATGTGGTGGAGTCCTGAGAAAATCATTCGAGCTACCCAGAAGAAGATGATGTCGTAGCCTGTAACAAGAGTGTTTGTTGGGTAGAAATATTTGAGGTCTTCAGCATCGTTTGGCCAGCCTAAAGTTGAGAATGGCCACAGCGCTGAAGAGAACCATGTGTCGAGTGTGTCTTCGTCCTGATTTAAGTGTGTGCATCCGCACTTTGGACATACTGTTGGAGCGTCTTTTGCAACAACTGTTTCGCCGCACTGCTCGCAGTAGTAAGCAGGGATTCTGTGACCCCACCAAAGCTGACGTGAAATACACCAGTCTTTGATGTTCTCCATCCAGTGGAAGTAGATTTTATCAAAACGTTCAGGAACAAACTTAACTCTGCCGTCACGAACACATTCAACAGCAGGCTCAGCAAGTGGCTTCATCTTTACGAACCACTGCTTTGATACGCGTGGCTCAACTGTTGTGTGGCAACGGTAGCAAGTACCAACGTTGTGTGTATAGTCTTCAATCTTAACGAGGAAACCGCCTTCTTCGAGGTCTTTTACGATAGCTTTTCTAGCTTCATAGCGGTCCATACCAGCGTATGCAGGGTAGTCCTCAGTGATTTTTGCGTCATCTGTCATACAGTTTAAGACAGGAAGATTGTGACGTAAACCAACTTCGAAGTCGTTAGGGTCATGTGCAGGAGTAATCTTAACAACACCTGTACCAAAATCCATCTCAACGTAGTCATCAGCAACGATAGGAATCTCACGGCCAACGAGTGGAAGTGTGAGAGTCTTGCCGATTAAATCCTTGTAACGTTCGTCGTTAGGGTTAACAGCAACAGCAGTATCGCCGAGCAAAGTCTCCGGACGTGTTGTTGCAAGCTCAAGGTAACCTGTGCCGTCTGTGAGTGGGTAGCGAAGGTGCCAGAAATGACCTGCCTGCTCCTCGAACTCAACCTCAGCGTCAGAGATAGATGTCTTACAATGTGGACACCAGTTGATGATTCTCTCGCCCTGATAGATTAAGCCTTCTTCGTAAAGACGAACGAAAACCTCTTTTACAGCCTGTGAGCAACCCTCGTCCATTGTGAAACGCTCGCGCTCCCAGTCACATGAAGTACCGAGCTTTCTGAACTGTCTTGTGATTCGTGAGCCGTACTCTTCTTTCCAGTCCCAAACGCGCTCCAAAAACTTCTCTCTGCCTAAGATTTCCTTTGAAAGGCCTTCTTTTTTGATAGCTTCAACTACCTTTGCTTCGGTAGCGATAGAAGCGTGGTCAGTACCAGGGAGCCACAGTGCACAGTAACCCTGCATACGTCTGAAACGGATGAGAATATCCTGCAGAGTGTTGTCGAGAGCGTGGCCGATATGCAACTGACCTGTGATGTTTGGCGGTGGCATAACGATAGTGTACGGTTTTTTGTCTTTATCGATTTCTGCGTGGAAGTAGTTGTTTTCCATCCAGAAGTCGTATATCCTATCTTCAACCTGTTTTGGGTCGTAAGATTTAGCTAATTCTTTAGCCATTGAAAATTCCTCCCTATTATAGGCTATATACGTTGATATTATCGCATTTTTACGTGCATTTGTCAATGATATCGCCCATATAAATGGCAGGAAAATTGTGATGTGTTCTTGTGTTGAAGAATGGGGAGGGGTCTTGGGTTTTTGTATAAGCGTTTTTGGCACAAAAAAAGCCTTCCCAAAAACTGGGAAGGCTTGAAGGCTACGGTGCTCGGCGCTTAGATTGATCCAACGGTTTTGCCTGTGATGAGGTTCTGCACGCTTTCGGAAAGCTTTGTGCAGTAGCTCTTGAACACAAGGCTCTGGACGTCGCCGTTTAAGTGAGCGATGTACTTTGTGTTGCCTGTCGGATAAATTGTTATTGTGTCAGTAGCTCTGCCTGTTGAGTAGGAGAGTCTGATTGTCAGTTCCGGTGTGCCTGAGCCTGCCTGTGTTGCGTTGCCGGCATTCTGCATTGAGCAGATGTTCTGGTAGAACACGTAGAAATTGTCAGAATCAAGCTTTTTGCCGTTGTATGTTGCAGTTGTTGTGTTTACTGTTTCTTCTGTGCCCTCGGTTGTTGAAACACTCTGGGACGATGTTGTGACGTCAAAAACATATGTTCCGCTGGCATCTGTAACCTCGATTTTTGAAAGCGAATCAAAGTTAGGGTCGATTACTGTGTCAGGAACAAGCTTGTCGAGACTTGTGTAAACCCACATTACTGCTGAAGTCTTGACCTTGTACACTACATTTGAATCAGCGAGAAGATAAACCATATCATCCTTCGGGCTTGATGCTTTTAAGTTGACAGTTGTGTCAGGATAAACAGCACTCAGCTGTGCGTATGGAGATGAAAGTCCGTACTGAGAAAGCTGTGAAGCGCTTGGGTTCACACAAACAGCCTCTTCAGCGTGAAGACCTCTGATACCACCTGTGATGTTTGATGCTTCGGTTTCGCTGACAAACATCTTCTTTGGTGCAATCATTTTATATGTTGTATCGATTGCTTTATCCTCGTTTGGCCTGAGCTCGATTTTGCTTTCAAAAGCAGAACCGCTCAATGTGAGTGACTCAAATTCAGCATTTTCTGTTGTTGAAGCGGCATCGTTGATGTTGAGTGTGATGAGGTCGAGCACTGAATATAAAAGTGAGTCAACCGCATCGTTTGAAACAACATAAACAACCTTGCTGTCGCCGAACATAACGTAAGAGCCAGCCTCGGCAGGAGCAGCATCACCAACAATGATTGTTGAAGTTGTGTCATCTGTGTATGTTGTCTTGACAGTAGCGCGTGGATTGTCAAAACCAAAGTCGCTTCCTTTTTCGCCGGCAGGGTCAGCAACAGATGTGAACTCCATTTTTGCAACGTCGTTTGCGATGTTGTCAGGAGCACCTGTTTTGACCAGAGAATCGTCGAAACCGACGAGAGTGTAGATGGTAGCGTCGCTTTCTTCCTGTCCTGTTTCCTCGTTGATTGTAACAGGAGTTTCTGAAAGAACGGTGAACGAACCGCCTGCGTTTTCAACCTCGATTTTTGCAATCTGCGCAGGAACGTACTCGATGAGTGTGCCGTAGCTGTTGTTGTCGAGCTTGCCTTTTTCGTTTAAGAGCACGTTTGCCTGATGTTCGCCCTCTTCGTCGATAGTCAGCGTAATCGGTGTGCCGGAGTCGTATTCAGGTTCTTCGCTTTTTGATGGCATTGTGATGAGTAACGCGATAATTGCTGCGACAAGTACCACAGCTACACCAGCGATGATGAACCACAATGCTGTTTTTGAGAGCTTTTTGTTGCTCTCATCTTTATTTGTTTTCTCAGCGTTGCTCTCGCGCTCTAAAAAAGAGCTGAGAGCGTCGCTTTGAGTATCGTTGTTTTCTACAGGAGTAGTTTCGTCCGCTGTAGTTTCGTTCAGGTTTTCTTTGTTTTCAGCCATTATCTGTGTCTCCTTTTCAGCCACATTACAACGCCTACAGTTACAACTGCGAGCGGAACAAGATATCTGAAGATGATTGCAAGAATAGTTGCTGTGAATGATGATGTAAGACCAAGCTCGTTTGAGTCGATAGTCTTGCCTTCAACTGTGATTGATGCATCGTCACGCTCGGCGATTGTGTTGAACATATTGACGATGTATGCAGAGTTGTTGAAGCTTGTGGCACTGAGTGCAGCTTCTGAGAATGCTGCGTAAGAGCCGAACACGATGACGTTTGAGCTCTTTGTTTCATCCTCGTTGCCTTGTGATGAGATAGCGGCACCGATGAGCTTCTGTGGTTCTTCTTTGTTTGGATCCCAGCTGTCGTCTGCGTCGAGTGGCATCTGTACAGCAGAACCTGATGATGAAAGAAGTGATGTTACGCTTGGAGAGTCAAGGTTGATTGGCATACAGTACATCAGAACAACAGGGATTGTTGTATCTCTCATACCGCCAGCGAACTCGGTTTCGTCATAGTTGAAGATTGAGATGAGGTTTGGATAAAGTGAGTTTGTCATATACTGTGTATCTGTCTCGTAAATCCAGCTCTTCTCGATGCTCATACCCCACTCTTCAAGCAGAGTGTCGATGTTTGGCATTTCGGTCAGTACAGTGTCGTTAGGGATGTAGAGCAGTGAGTGGCCGTACTCGCCGTTGTTGTAAAGCCAGTTTGACAGAGTGTCGTATGTGTCTTTGTCGATATCGTTTGTAGGAGCAAAGAGTACAACAAACTGTGAATCATCCGCGATTTTGCCGTTGAGGAGGTTTACTGTTTCAACGTTGTACGCGTTGTTTGAAATCAGCGCTTTGAAAGCGTCTGATTCAAGCTCGCCATGGCCTGTCAGCATTGTGACAGTGATTTTTTCCTCAGTGGTTACGTTGAGCACAGCTGTGAGCAGAGCCTGTTCAAGGTGCTGACCGTCAACAACGTACTCGCCGTAGTATGACAGATACTCCTGATTGTATGTGAATACATCCTCGTATGAAACGGCTATGTAATCGTCACCATGCTCAACAAGCATCATATAAGACGTGCTGTTCCAGTTGATATCAGGGTATGATGAAGTGAAGGTTGGGTTTGTTGTCAGGTCAATGTAAGAAAGCTTGATGTGAGATGACTGCTTTGAAAACTCGTGGAGGAGCTTGTTGACCTGAACATAGGACTCGCCCTGACTTTCAAGTGCTTTTTCTTCCATCAGAACGTACACGTTAACGTCCTTTGAAAGCTTTGATACAAACTCAACTGATGGTTCTGTGAGCTCGTAGATGTTGTTTGATGTAAGGTCTGAGCTGAGCACAGGGAAGCGGTTTGTCAGCAGGTTCGCGATTATGTTGAGTCCGACTACTACTGCAATAAATAAAACTGTCAGCGCAATAGCGATAGAACCGCGCTTTGCGTTTCTGGATCTCAAAAATGCTCCGATTTTCGAAGGCTTTTTAGTCTTTGTTTCGTTGTTGATTTCGTTATTCATATCCGCGCACCTCCTTAGCTCCAGCGTTTTTTCTCAAATACGCGGATTGTAAGGAAAATAAACACAGCAATTACGCTTACAAAGAACACTACATTTGAGAGATCGAGTATACCGTATGTAAAGTTGTTGAAGTTTGAGTTGAATGACACAGCACCTAAAATGTTGATTAAAAACTGTGACTGTGTGATGCTTGCAAGTGAGTCAATCATATAGATGAAAAGACCGACAGCGATGCTGATAACAGCGGCGATTACCTGACTTTCAGTAAGAGCTGATACAAAGATGTCGATTGCGATGAGTGAACCGCCGAGTAACAGCATACCGAGAATTGTGCACAGAATCACAGCCCAGTCAGGTGTTGTGAAGAAGCAGATAACCAGTGTGTAAACAAGGAAAATCGCAACACAGCAAGCGTACAGCAAAAATGCGCCGAGGAACTTGCCCATTACAACCTCGAACAGACTCACAGGTGCTGTGAGCAACGCCTGATCGGTTTTTTGTTTCTTTTCCTCAGAGAACGACTTCATCGTGATGATAGGGATGAGGAACAAAACAATCATAAACATATTTGCAAAAACAGGTGTCAGCGATGCTGAACCGTAATACAGGCAGTAAAGATAAAAATACATGCCTGAGAAGAAGTAGAATACAGCGAGCACGATGTAACCGATAGCGCTGTTGAAATACGCAGAAAGCTCGCGCTTTAAAATAGCCAGCATTACTTGTTACCTCCTTTTGCTCTCTGGTTCTGTGATGTGAGTTTTAAGAAGCTCTCTTCAAGTGTGAGACCACTGCTCTTCATCTCAAGGATGGTGCAGTTAGCTTTTACAAGAGCGTTGAACACGCCTTTTCTGACGTCAACATTGTTGTCGTAGTCAACTGTGTAGCGGTTTTGTGATGTGGAAGTAACTCTCTTAACGCCGTAAACATCGTTTAATGCGCTTGATACTGCTGATACAGAGCCTTCAACCTCAAGTGTGAGCTGGCTCTTGCCTGAGAGTGTTGTGGACAGCTCGTCTGTTTTAGCGTCAGCAACAATCTGTCCGTTAGAGATAACAACGATTCTGTCGCAGATTTCAGCAACCTCAGACAGAACGTGTGATGAGAAGATGACAGTGTGCTTTTTGCCCAGACTTCTGACAAGATTACGGAACTCGATAATCTGTTTTGGGTCAAGGCCAACTGTAGGCTCGTCCAGAATAAGTACAGGTGGGTTGCCGAGTAATGCCTGAGCAAAGCCAACACGCTGTTTGTAACCCTTTGAAAGGTTTTTGATAAGACGCTCTTTAACATCAAGAATTTTAACGATAGTCATAACCTCGTTTATGTGCTCTTCCTTTGGGAGCTTGACCTTTTTGATGTCGTACATAAATTCAAGGTATGCTTTGACCGTCATATCAGGATACAGCGGTGGGATTTCAGGCAGATAGCCTATCTTCATTTTAGTTTCTTTAGGGTTTTCGAGGATTTCAGAACCGTCAACAGTGACAGTACCGGATGATGAGCTGAGGTATCCTGTGATGATGTTCATCGTGGTACTTTTTCCGGCGCCGTTCGGACCTAAGAAGCCGAGCACTTCGCCGCTGTTGGCAGTAAAACTGATGTTGTCAACAGCTTTGATGTCGCCGTAGACTTTGGTCAGATTTTTTACTTCAACCATAGTAGTATCTCCTTTGTTAGTTTTACGCACAAATGCGCATTTAAATACAGTTTAATAATACTACAAAATGCTTAGATAATAAAGCTTTTTACAACGATTGTAAACAAATTTTCAGCTAATTGTCA
>JAZSHE010000220.1:0-6563 GCA_045533085.1 Ruminococcus sp. | reverse complement strand
CCGTCAGGTTTCTGAAAATTGCAATACACTTTTTCAAAATTTTCCCAACCACAGTTTGCACTATCGAAATAGATATTCTTTTTGTATTCCTCGAATGAGTTGTAATAAGCAAAATATCCACCGTGATTTTTTGCATCTACCTCAGTGATTACACCATCACCATCAGTATCTTCTATAAGCTTTGCATATCCTTTTGGCACCAGATATTCTGAGAACGCTTTTTCTAACCCTTCGTATCTTTCTGTCCAAGCGTCGCCAAGTGTAAGGAATTGGTTCTTTGATGGGATATAGATATGATATAAAAGGGTGTATGGGTAATAATGGTTGCTTAAAATCAGGTCATATTCATCGAAAATACCATTGCATCCAGCTGGTGCCAACGCATTTACTGTGCCAGCTACAAGCACCCAGTCGGGTGTATCCGAGGTATTTTGGTCACTATAATACTCATAATCTTCTGAGTAATAATACCAGTTTTGTTCATTCTCGTAAGACGGACCGTATCCTAAATTTTTCAGGTACTGTTCGAACTGCTGCACATATTTTCCTGACGCATACTGTGACGTTGCCGATACAGGCAAAATCATAGCACTAGCCAGAATAGTGATAATCAGTACAACGCATAAAAACTTTTTCATAGTATCAATCCTTTCGTAAAATAGTCTTACATAAATAAAACGCTTTGAAGGGGTCATTTGGTTGCATTGAAAATATATTTTCCTACATTTATTATACCTTTTAATTCCGGGGGGGCAATATGATAACGAAAAACAGCGTGTAGAAAAAACTACACGCTGTTTGTACAATATTAACAATGAAATGTGTCAAGTGTTGCAGTTTATTCAGAACGCAACGCTGTTACTGGGTCTTTCTTAGCGGCTTTGCGAGATGGGATAAGTCCACCGATGAGTGTGAGAACAACACTCAGAATTATCAGTGAAACCGCGTTCATAACAGGCAAAACTGCGTTGACGTCGGTTGAACCGACAAGGTGATGTATGAGCGCGTTGCCTGGTAGGAGAAGCAGTAAAGTGATACCGATACCAATAACACCAGAACAAAGTCCTATGATGAATGTTTCGGCGTTGAACACCTGTGAGATGTTACGCTTTGAAGCACCGACAGCTCGAAGTATACCGATTTCTTTTGTGCGCTCAAGCACAGAAATGTAGGTGATAATACCAATCATAATCGAAGATACAATCAACGAAACTGCAACAAAGGCTATCAGTACATAAGAAACGATGTTGATGATAGTGGTTACTGATGACATCAGTGTTCCGACCATATCGGTGTAAGTGATAATTTTTTCGACTTCACCATTTTTTTCCATCTTTTTGTTGTAGTCATCGAGAATCTGAACGATTTGCTCTTTGCTGTCAAAGTCTTTCGGATAAATCAGAAGTGTGGATGGGTCATCCAACTCAGCATAGTTTAAAGTTGCAAGAACTCCTTCGTAGGTGCTTGCTGTTGGGTTCATCATTGAACTCATCAGAGCCTCGAGTTTATCCGGATCCATACTTTCGCTGAAAGCGTCTGCCAAAGAGTCCTGAATACTGCCCATAGCTAATGTGAGTGAGCCCGTTATTGAATTTGCAATCTGTGAGCCGAATTGTCCCATTGTGGTGCCTATCATCTGCTGTAGTGCAGATGAGAACTGCTCACCCATAGCGCCTGCTATAGCTTCTGCGAACTGCTGTGTTGTCTGTTCAAAAACAGGTGATAATTGTTCTGAAATTGCTTTTATAAAATTCTCACTGATTTGTTGCACAACCGGAGCCATAGCTTCACCCAGCGCTTCTGTGACTGCGTTGTAAACTTCGCCGTTCACGATAGCTTCGAGCTTTTGTTTGAGAGCCTGAGTGTCAACAAGGTTATTGATGTTATCTTTTACAATCTGCTGTCCTGCATCACTCTGGATGTAAGCAAAAAATCCTTCGAAGTTCGGCAATTCACCCTCAGGTAACTGAGCTGTGTAGTCTGCGAGCAGGATATCAAAAAGTTTTTCCAAGTCTTCCTGCGAAATGCTTACATCGATGTTGCTGAAATCAAGATCATCCATAACTTCAGAGAAGTCAATGCTCATTAATGCGGCTTTAATATCCACACCTTCCATAAGAGTGGATGTATCGATGTTCTTGAGCACCTGAGATAAGTCAATACTTTCCATAACAGATGACATATCAATGTCTTTGAATGCGTCAGTCAGATCCATATTGCCCATAGCAGACGATAAGTCGAAATCACCCATCATAGATGATATATCCATATTGTTAAACATTGATGACATATCCATCGAACCTGATAAAGCAGATAAATCAAGGGCGTTTTCGTCAAATTTAAACATCGACTCCATATTGAATGAAGTGTTATCGTCAGTGAACTCTTTTCCTGTAAAGATGTTTATATCAGGATTTTTCTTCTGCTTTTTAACTATTTCGCTGTTTTGTGCCTGTTCAATAATATGAGTTGTGAGCGATGATGGATACCCGATACCAGGCATAAGCATTGCTGCGTTGGCGTTTTCGCTTGGCTTTACAACACCTACTATTTTAAGAGTTTCTCCATTTTTGACTTTATCAAGCATAAATTTCTTATCATCAGATTTGTTGACATAAAGTTTGTGCTCTTTGTCGTACTCATACATTGATGACGGGTCAACAAGCTTGAACTCAATGTCAAGAAAATCCTCGTACTTGTAGGTTGATATATCAGTTGTGAGGTTGGTCTCACTATTATCTGCGTATGCCTTCAGTATATCGTCAAGCTCATGAATATCCTTAAGACCGATCGCGTAAAGCACAAGATCGTACACGCTGCCGTCAGTAGAGAGAACCATAACACATTCGTTGTGGTTTTGTGGCCACTTTCCTGCCATAACCTCGTACTGCTTTTCATACAAATCCTTGTTTTCAGGCATTGCGTTAAAGTACGATGAATTCATTGACAACATCATGGCGGTCATTTCTGACATCGAGCCTGACATTGAAGAGAGCGTTTTGTCAGGGTTTATCTGGCGGTACTCGTCATCTGAAACCATTCTGAAAATATTTGGAGTCACGTTGTATTTATATTCCACGGCATTTGTGTATTTGTCAATATCGCTGTTGCCGCTTTCAATATACTGCTTTAAAGATTTCAGGTCGTTCTCTTTGTTTTCAGCAAGCATTGTGTTAAGCGACTTGTATTCGCGGACTTCTGATGTAATCTGACTCGAGTTGGTGATAAGCTCTGCCTGGTCGGTCATCATGGCAGTAAAGTCCATTTCGCTTTTTGAAATCTGCAGTGGATATTCGGAAAGAGTGTCTTGTTCAAGAGAGTCGATGTACAGATTAACACCATTTGAAAGTGCCAGAATGAGTGCGATACCGATAATGCCGATTGAACCTGCAAAGGATGTCAGCAGAGTACGGGCTTTTTTTGTCAGAAGGTTGTTGAAGCTCAGTGAAAGAGCTGTCTTGAATGACATTGATGATTTGCCCATATTTTTGTGTTTTGCAGGGGTGAGTTCATCGCTATCTATCTCGTAAGGGTCAGAGTCATCGTGGATAATGCCGTCTTTAACTTTTACGATACGTGTAGCGTAGTCCTGCGCAAGCTCAGGGTTATGTGTTACCATAACAACAAGTCTGTCTTTTGCTACTTCTTTCAAAAGCTCCATAACCTGTACCGAGGTTTCGGTGTCAAGCGCACCTGTCGGTTCGTCGGCAAGCAGAATATCAGGGTTGTTGACGAGAGCTCTTGCGATAGCAACACGTTGCATCTGACCACCGGACATCTGGTTCGGCTTTTTGTTGATGTGCTTTGAAAGTCCGACCTGATTCAGTGCGTCGATTGCACGTCTTTTTCGCTCAGCACGGCTGATACCTGAAATTGTCAACGCAAGCTCGACATTCTGGAGTACTGTCTGGTGAGGAATGAGGTTGTAGCTCTGAAAAACAAAACCGATGGTGTGGTTTCTGTATGAGTCCCAATCTCTGTCGGAATATCGTTTTGTCGAAATTCCGTTTATGATGAGGTCGCCACTATCGTACTGGTCAAGACCGCCGATGACGTTGAGCAACGTTGTTTTACCTGAGCCACTCGGACCGAGTATTGCGACAAACTCGTTGTCTCTGAGGTTGAGCGACACGTTATCAAGTGCTTTTGTTACAACAGAGCCTACTGTGTATTGTTTGGATATATTTTTAATCTGAAGCAAAGTGGTGCTCCTTTCGTTGTTTTTCCAATTATATTGTATCACAATCGAATGTCTAATTAGTACCAATCCGGAAATATGGATTTTCATTAATGTAGAAGATTGTGAAGTTAATACTTGGATTTATGTGGGTTTTAACAAATGTTATTATACAGCACAAATTATTAAGTAATCCTTAAATAGCGAAAAATAAAAAAGAGCTGATTGCTCAGCTCTTTTTTGTGGGTTATTAGTTTGTTGCAGTTTCTGTTGTAGTCTCAGTAGAAGCATCGCTAGCAGCTTCTGTTGGATTTTCTGTGGCAGTAACAGTAGCGTTTTCGCTCAAGATACCATACTTGAACTTGAGAGCGATAATCTTTGTAACGCTGTCATCAATCTGCTGCTGTGTAATCTTGCCGTTTGTAATAGCACTCTTTACAGCCTCAACATAAGCGTCAAGGTCTGCAGGCTTGAAGAAGAGGTTAACACCAGCGTTGAGTGAGTTTTCAACTATCTGCTCAGTTGTAAAGTTGCCTGTGATGTAATCAGTTGAAAGGTCACTTGTCATAACAACGCCGTTGAATTTGAGTTCTTTTACTAAAATCTCTGCGATGAGATTCTTTGACATAAATGCAGGGTTCTCGCTGTCGATTGTGCTCATTACTGCATCACCTGCAACGATGATTCCACAGTTGTTAGCAATTCCTGCAGTAAATGATAAGAACTCGCTTGCTCTGAGATCATCAGCTGATTTGTCGGAATCTGTCAAAACAGGGAAAGTTTTGACAGCACAGATAACGCCGTTTTCCTGTAAGCCTTTAACAGCCTGAGCTACAAGCGGAGAAGCCATAGCGGCATCTGTTGAGTATGCGTTGTCGCCTTCAAGGTTGGCAATAGGAGCGAGGTTTAAGTTGAAACCGAACTTTGACAAATCTTTTGCCATCTGGGCTGCGTTGTCAAAAGCCTTCTGCTCACCCTGCTGTGCGTAAGTTGACATCGCTTCAAAAGTTGTTGTGCCGAGCTTTGATGCAACAGGTGCGGAAGTACCGCCTTCTTCTGTAACAGCCATGAACATCGGAATTTTAGCAAAGCTCTGAGTTGTAGAAACGAGTTCGGTTGTCTGTTTTGAATCCTCGAAGTTCTGTGAATCATAAATGATGCCTGCAACAGGCTTTGCCTCGATAGCGGACTTTGTAGCGTCACCTGCAACAGTAGCGGCGTCTACGCCTGTGAGAGATTCAGGTGTTGTAATGAATAATTGATATATTTTTTCATCATCGCTCATGTTCTTCACGAAGTCCTGTGCCATCTGAGAGTATCTGAGCTCTGGGTCTTCGGTAGCAGGCTCTGTTGGAACTTCGTCAAATGTAGCAACAGTTGGTACTGTCGGAGCTTCTGTTGGTGCCTCGTCTTTTTTATCAAAACCAAAGTGATAAACCGCAAAAGCAGCACCCGCAACAATGCCGATTGAAAGTATAACGATGAGTGAAACTATGATGATTTGTAATGCGCTAGGACCTTTAGCGTGACGGTATTTAGCCATTAAGTTCTCCCCTTATATATTATTAAGTTTATCGTATCATAACAAGCGACAAAATGTCAATCAAAATATGACAAACAAGGTGTTTTTGCGACAATATTTTGGATTTGTGATTATATAAAAAGGTCAAACCAAGCACGAGTGATTTCGTGTCAGGTCTGACCCTTTTATTTATTCTTCCATTTGTTTACCCAGAAATGCTGCGGCTGATTGTGCAAGCTTAATTTCGGTGTCGGTCGGGAATTTGATTGTGTCACCCTTGAGCATAACCACGGCACCTGTCACATCACCTGATGCGATGATAGGGTAGACGATGGATGCCACGTGGTCTACGCCCTCGACAGGCTGAACCTCGTCAACTGAATTCTGGTGTGCAGTGTACGAGCGTCGGTTTTCCATATATTTTTCAAGCACAGAAGTTACACGTCGTTCAAGATACTCGCGCTTTGACACACCAGCCGCCGCTATAACGTGGTCGCGGTCACACACAAGAGTCGGCATCGAGCTGATGCGACTGAGCACGTCAGCGTATTGCGCTGCAAATGTGCTCAGCTCACCGACGGGGGAGTATTTCTTGAAAATAACCTCGCCATCAGTAGCAGTGTAAATTTCCAGCGGGTCGCCCTCACGAATCCGTAAAGTCCTTCGGATTTCTTTTGGGATAACAACCCTACCAAGGTCGTCAATTCTTCTCACAATTCCTGTTGCTTTCATATATACAAAATCTCCTTATCTTTTTAATGGTACTGTTAGTATCTGTAAGACAAGGAGATTTATACTGTGAATTTACATTATAGATTGATTGTGATACTATAAAATAAAGGCGGTGGGAATATGGATGAAAGA
>JAZSHE010000257.1:0-18138 GCA_045533085.1 Ruminococcus sp. | reverse complement strand
TTGTTCTGTTTCTCGTACAGTTTCTACTGTTGTTGGTGTTCGGGTAACCGTTTCATTTTCTATTTCGTTTTCACAAGCTACAAGCAAAAACGTAAGTACAAGCACTAAAATCAATGATATTAATTTACTAGTTATTTTCATAAGTATTCTCCTTATCACAATATTCGTAGGTATTTATAAACAGGTTAATCCACACTCAATACGATATCCTCTTCATAATTATCAACCAACTCGAAAGATTCGAGATTTATCAAGGCATCTGATTTTTCTGAACCAGCGATATTATAAAAATCAATAACACCGCACAATTGATTATCTTCATTAAAATACAGTTTAGCTGTATCCAAATTATCCTTTTCAAGAGTTATATCCCTATACATATTATACGCATTTACATAATACTCTTGATTAGTAGCCTCTGGGATATATCTATCTTTGTAGTACGTAGAACCTACACATTTATGCAATTGTTCGTAGTATTCATCACCAGAATATCCTTTAGCTTGATATAAAACTTCATTTGAAACTGAAGTTCCATTTTTAGTATCAATGTTATACACCTGATACCCATAACCGCCAGTTGAATCCGGATGCCAATTTCCAACAATCAACAATGATAATATGTCATCGTATACTGTCCATTCATAATATAAATCAACGCAGGTACGTGGCATATCATATTCTTCTTTTTCATTAATACACTCTTCAACAACACCATAACACAAATCGTAAATCTCATTATTAATATCATCAACTTCCGATCCGGATAAGTTGATTTTTGGAATCTTATATTCGGCAGTAACTGTTTTATGTATCATCTCATCATTTTCATAAACATCTGCTTCATAAGAAATCTCTGTACTATATGCATCGGTTACAAGATTATCTAATTCTGAATCAGATTCAGTTTCAGCAACACTTGCTTCTGTAACCTCTGTTGCAACTGTTGTTTCTTGGTCAAGTGTTTCTTCTACATCACCACACGCAGAAATGGATACAATAATTAATAATATCAATACTAACGCAGCTAACTTTCGTGTAATTATCATAGTTATCACCTTTCTATTCTATTTATTCAATTATAGCATTTTTAACTGTATAACAACTATTAGCAATTACCACATAAATGTATGTATATCTTTGTACAAATTAGCAAACAAATCACTCTACAAATATAAAAACAATTCGGATATTATTCTGGTTAAACATCTTACTTGGTTTTATCGACATTTAAGGAACTAATATATAAACCCACTTTACAGAAACAGAGAGCGACTCTTTCGTTTTTTCGATAAAGAGTCGCTCTCTGTTTCTGTAATTATCGTTTTCTTGCTACAAATCCTTTTTCACCCTGAATATTGTATATTCCATAAAAATCATCAGGCAATTTCTGAATGTTATTATCGTAAATATTTGACCAGGACATAAACCCCTCCTCTACAGCAGATATCGGTGCACCTGGTAGATATATGTAAAAATCATCTGCATTGTCTAATCCATATGGTTCAGAGCAAATATATTTTATACCATTATTAAAAAACTCTTTGTTCGGTATCTCGTCAACAGCTAGTTTTTCTATCTTCATGGAATAGATATATTCGTTGACTTTCTGAGGAGTAGTAAACTTACCACTAAAAGTACATATATACTGTGTCCCTTTAGGATAAAAGGTACCAGTTGCCCCCATATCTGAATCTGTATATTCACCAACAAACGTTCCATCATCACCAATCTCAATTACTGTACGCCATGCACCAACGCCACTTGTAAAACAAAATGAATCCGGAAACTCTTTCCAAACCGAAACTACTGAAGTATTATAATCTTTTGGTAGATCATAAGTTAACACGCTATCGAATGAAAAGCCATCGTAAGAGAAACTAAGGTATGCATCTAGTAATTGTTGTCTTTTTTCACTATCACTGCTTGAATCAAAATCATCTCCAGTTATGCATGTCCATTCTACATTAAACTCCTTGAGACTTTCAAAAAACTCAAAAAATACGTCATCATATTCTTCTTTTGTCATTATATCTTTATTTCCATCCTCGTAGTAAATATACTCGTCTTCTATTCCAATAAAACCTTCATATATATACTCAGAAAATACTTTTTCACTCTTCACCTTATCATTTTCTATATATATCTTTCCGTATTCCTCTACATTTAAATCCACCATATCGTTGAAAAAATAAAACTTTTCACCATCGGAACTCTCAAAAAGTTCAAGAGTGTTTTCTGTTTTGAGGTCATACCAGAAGTTACTGTCACTATCAGCTTTATCAGTCGATGAATCTATCTTTTCAACTGTATATGTATCCAGATCAATTCTATAAAACCTATTTTTGCCGACATCATCTTCGCTGTCTGTGATACATATAAGCTCAAGAACACCATCAAAATCTAAATCTAACAAACCATATTCGTAGTCGTTTGTGCCACTATATCTTGTATCATTTTTCCATATGTTACTATCAGCCAAATAAATATCAACTGCCGACTCTGGCGAAAGAACATCACCCTGCTGCGTGCTTGTGTTATCTTCACTTAAAATCGTACTCTCTTCAAGTTCATTTGGAGACACTCCAGAAGAAACTTCATCACCAAAGTTCCCCATTTTTAGATACGGTAACGCAAAATACAATCCCACGATTCCGCCTACGACAAATACAGCTATCAATAACCATACTACAACGAATTTATGTTTTTTCTTATTCTCTTTACCACAATAACCGCAGAACTGTTTCTTTCCTATTTCACGACCACAATTTTTGCACTTCATCTACTCTCACACTCCATATTTTTATAAAATATATTAACTAATTAAGTTCCCTATTTTGCACCAGTCATAATCTCTACTGATTACATATCCATAAACTACCCAACACATATACTGGTCATATTTGCAATCCACTTTGAGTGTATCGTAACCATCTAAGGTGAATTTTCTAATACTATCTCCTGAACCACTTGAGTATATACCCTTTCTTTTGACTTCATCGTACCCAAGTCCGCAACCTTTACCTTTAAATTGGCCAACCTCATTTTCGATCACATCAGTATCACCGGTTTTAAGATTAAATTTATACAGACCAAAATCCCTTTCACTCAGTATTACTAAATCATAAATGCATATGAACCACCACTGGTAACAACACCTTGCCTTGGTGTCCATAATACTTTGTAGACTTGGACTTATATCCGCAATACCGACATTTAATATTGTCTCTATTATCCCTTAGAAAATATATTAAAACAGTTCATTTACAAAATCATTATTATGTATATAGCTCAAATTTATCATAAAACATTTCAACAAGCATTTGTAAAATAGAAAAAAGAGATGTATGATTACATCTCTCTTATTCTTATTAAGCACGTAACAGAAGGTAATTACTTAATTATCTTTATTATACATGCTCCACTCTCATCATCGTCTTTAATAACATTAGTACTAAAAGTAATACGATTGAGATTACTTCGAGATAAATCAAAGTTGTTCTCTTTCCTTTTCTCCCATACAAATGGTTCCAAATTAAATGCCTGAAGTTCTACCGTTGCTAACTGTTCGTTAATTTTTTCGCAAACTTCTGTCTGACTTGAACATGTACCGCTTTCTTCTACTTTTACCGCAGGCTCTGTATAACCATCACCGTAAGTCATACTATGTACTCCGCCCCAGAAGTCCTGGTCGCTACCCTCATCTAGGTCTAGGTCATAATCATATCCTTCTGCCTTAGGTACACCACTTAGATGGCTTACGTCGCGAGAAACCGAAAAGACCCATGCTAAATTCGCATTTGTAATCTTATTCACATTCAATAAGATATCATATGCACCCAAACTGTCATCAGCTGAATAGTACGGATCATCATACAGCGCCTCGTCATTCTCAAGTTCATATGAATACAAATACCACCATGAACCATCTTCTAACTGTTTTGTAGCATAACTGCGTTTAGTCTTATGGTACTCTTGAAATTCACCATATATCTGAAGGTCTGTTTTCGCTGAATAGTATTCATTAAATCCACCATAATCGTCAGCTAAGTATATTTTGTCCCTTATATAACAATCATTCGAATATCCCTCTTCATCGACTTTATCCTCGTCCTTGTCTAATGTGATAAGCAAAATATCATCATCACCATCATTGTTAAAATCCTCAATTGTATATCCCATTATAATATTTTTGTTTAAGGTTGTTTTGTATCTGCACTCACCATCAACATATTTAAATTCTACTTTAATCTCTTCAGGTGCATTTTCATAGTAAGGCAAAATTTCCTGCTCAAAATAATCCTGTGCTGTCAATTTTGGAGGTTGGGTTTCCTCGTTTGGAATCAAGGTACCAGATGTACCGGGATTCTCAGAAAAAGAAACATTTCCCCACAGAACGCCAACGGCTATAATGAGAGTAAAAAACAATATAATGCCCAGTGCAATCCACACACCTTTACTCTTTTTTTTGACAGATATATTATTCTTATCTTGTATATCATAATCTTTTTCAACAATGGTTTCTTGCACTACACCATTTATCTCTGTTCCACAATTGCTGCAATACCTCAAACCCTCTTCAACCTTTTTTCCACAATTACCACAATACATCTCTTTATCACCCCTATATTTTCTTACCGCATTTACCGCAAAATCGGACTTTACCATTAAGCTTGGTACCACAGTATGGACAAAACTTAAATTCATCGTTATCTTCTTGGGCTAAAACGCTTTCATTATCAACCCTCTCTTTTGTGTTTACGTTTGCACTGCTTCCATAAAAGTTTGAATCGCCATAATCACCACTATCATAGCTTGTTTTATCATCTGAGTTTTCTGGAATCGAGCTATAATTATGAGAACCAGTAACTTGTCCTGCAGCGGTCTTGTACCCATTTGGAGCAAATCCCACAATTAAAGCTAATATATATATTATTATTGCGACCCAATAACCTATCGAAATAGAAGTATTATTAATATTAAACAGGTTGTTATCATTAAAATGATTGGCCGTATAATCATATAAAGCAGCAGACCAAAAAATTATTCCCAAGATATCAGCCGTAACGAACAGTATTCTATTACCAAACAGGGCAAAAATAAACATTATAAGTGACGGAACAAAAACGCAAATTGTAAACTTTACAGCCCATAATTCAATACTTGCTGGATCCTCTAAAAATAATTTCATTACAGATACAAAATCGTTCTTTGGGTTACGAGGTACTAATCCACCCCATACTTCATAAAATGGAACCGATATAACATTCACTAACGCTAAAACGGATATTAATATGTAGCCTATTCTATTTTTCTTTCTCATCCGATAGCTCCTTTATATGTTTTTTCTCATTCTACATCTCACTGCCAATAGACAGTTCTGCACTAGCTATTTTTTCAACGATTCTGTACTGACAGGGAAAGAAAAGTATGTATACGGATACGGTTCATCTATAAGCGTGAAATCCCACCATTCAGTTGGGCATGCTCTAAAACCATTATTCAACATAGCTTCTCTTAGTACCATCCTATTTTTGTATTGTTCGTCAGTTATGCCCGTATAATCAGGATGAGAAAGCGAGCCGAAATAATCAAAAGGTCCGCCCATATCAACTTCTTTACCTGTTTTCATATCAAAAAGTGTCAGGTCCACCGTACAACCTCGGCTGTGGCCCGAACGATATGCAATGTATCCGTAATCAAATAATAATGATTTATCAATATCAGGATAAAAGTAGGTTTTCATTCTGGTGTCGCTTACATCCGCTGCCCATGATGCAAAATGGTCAACCGCAATCTGTGGTCTGTATGCATCAAATATCTTTATTCTATAACCTTTGTCATTCAGTTCATCGCTGACTTTTTTTAATGCGACAGCTGCTTCTTTTGAAAGCAGAGCAATAGGCTCTTCGTAACCGTTAACCCTATCTCCTATAAAATTATAAGTTGAATAATATCTAATTTCCAGAATAGCATCAGGTATAACATCGGTTATCGAAACAAACCCTGTAGCATCATATACATCATCAGGATTAGAACGTTTAAAATCAACCGCACCTTGTGTTTCGGTTGGAACAATAACTGTAGCTGTTATTGTTTCGCTTTCCGTCTGCACAACTTCTTTGGTCGCTTCACTAAGAGTCGCCTCATCTTTTGTAGCTACATCTCCACTAAAATCCGTGGTATTGATACTACATGCAGATACTGAAAACACGAGTAAAACACTAACCACAACAAGTGTGTATTTTAAAAATCTATTTTTCATAACAATCTCAATATGGAGCAACATATGTCAGACAGGTGTCTTCACAATCGCCCTTGACAACTTCTTTAATTGTAATTTTTACATAACTTGTTTCAACCGGTTGACTGAAATTAATAAACTGGATGCTTTTTCTCTGTGAAACGTCAAACACATTGAGGTCAACAGTAAGACTCTGTCCATCCGAGAATTCAATCAACACTTCAGAGATTTTACTATTATAATTATACTGTTTTTCAGTACCTGCATAACCATTTATGAGTTCAAGTCCATTAACCCTTTGGGTGTAAGGAAGTTCAAGCTTAATCCATTCTCCGACACCATAGCCTGAGCTGTTTTCACACCAGCATGTACCATCATCTTTAAGAACATTTGAAGCCTTGTAGTTATACTGCAATTCATTTGGCAACTCCGAGCTAGCAGTTGCTTTTGTAAAATATGTAGCATCTTCGAGGGGAGTTGTTTCATACTCAACGTCTGCAGTAATCTTCTGTGCAGATGTCGGCTTTTCGGTCGGTGATTCTGTAGGTTGTTCTGTTGGTTTTTCAGTAACCTCTTCCTTTATAGTTCCTTTGCTAACTGACTCATCTTGGACAGAAATAGAATAATCATCCTTATCCTTAATTATTCCACCTAAATCCACTATACCTGTTGCGATAAGAAAGTAACCCAGAATACCGATTATAGCCAAAACAACAATCACTATTAACCAAATAATTATCTTAGTAAAAGTATCTTTTTCTTTTTTGGGTTTAAATTCAACTGTCAACGGTGAACCGCAACACCTGCAGAACTTAGCACTGTCAGTGTTTGTTGCACCACAATTTTTACATAACATAACTATTTCTCCTCATTACAACTGCATTAAATGAGTCCGTTAAAAACAAACCATTTTCCATTTTCTTTGATTAGATACAGTGTAACAAAATTATATTCTTCATGCTTATTAGAACCGGTCACTTCAATCTCCAGGTCAACCTGAACAACTTCTTCGATATTATAACTCTCATAAGAATAATTTCTTTCTAATTCTTCGATAAAATCCTGCAATTTACGTTCTGAAAATTTATATGACTCTTTGATTTTATAGCTTATCTTAGGATCGTGTCCGACAAGACTTTCATAGTAATCCAAATCCTCAGAAACTTCATCTAAGATTGCTTCTTCAATTTCAAATGGATCCTCATATGTACTTACATACTTTATCTCACTGGAAACATCTAAAATTGTTTCTATATCATAGTCATTTACAGCCTTTACTGCCTTGCGAAGAGTTCCTTTATAACCGACAAAGTTTGAAACAATATTCAGAGCAATTATCGCAACAACTACCACTACCGCTAGAATCACTGTAAGTGTTATACCCTTCTTAATTTTAGCCTTTTTTTCAGAGGTCATCTTAGATTCTTTCGGCACTTTAAATGTATTAGGTACAGCGTTTTTTTCCACCCCTTCAAAGGGAGTCCCGCAATTACCGCATATTCTTGCACTATCCTCCATCTGTGCTCCGCAATTTCCACAAAATTTTGACATAACCATACCACCTTTTCTCTTTGATATTAATAGTTTGGATTGTTATTCAGTAATATCTTTATAGCAATCGTTACATACAAAAACTATCATTTCAAAATAATTTTCGTAATGCTTGGTAGCCTTATTATCGCACCAAGCACACTCTCTTCTACACTCGCTGCAAACATACGCCTTTTCTCCGCTGTGAGTCTTATATACTTTAGTCGGACTTTTACTGCACCAATCACAAGGCTCATTCGAGATAGAAGAAATCGAGAATATGCCAACAACTACAGCCACAACGACAACTAATATTATAGCAACTTTACTTAACTTACCCGAATTCTGCTTGCTTGTACTCTGTACAACTGTACCGCCTGTATTTTGTGCAAATGCACCACCTGTGCCTTGTGCAACTGCACAGCCTGCAAAAGGTATACCACAATAGCCACACACCTTTGCATTATCTTCCATTTGTGCCCCGCAATTCCCACAAAACTTAGCCATTATTTCCTCCTATAATGTTTATCTCAAAATTCATATTATCAATATGTTACTGTTTTTCCCAAGTATTTTCTTCTATCGGTTCATCAATTTTCTTTTCGTATCCACCAGTATTAGGGTTCACTAAAAACTCAGAATTCTGTTCAACAACTCCATTCAAACGCTCCAATGTGTTTGTCGGAATACTGTACCTCATTCCACATGTTCTGCTCTCGTTTGTTTCTAAGTAAAAATATGAATTATGAAAATATATGTAATTGTTCCAATATGTAAGTTTGAAACAACTTGGGTCTATCTGTTCGCTTATCTTATGCTCCTCTCTGGAATCTAAAGATACTTTGTACATCTCACGGAATTCTTCTTGTGACCATCCAAACTCTCCTGTAACATAGTACAACTCATTACTGTCTGTATCCACTGTGTAAATATACGATCCATTTTGTGTAATGTACTGTACATCTGAACCGTCTGTCTTCATTCTACAAATACGACTTTTACCCATCTCTGAATAATCTATAAAATACAGATAATCACCAACAACCTGCATTTTATCACACATTCTGTTATATCCATCGTCGTGAGTTTCATCCATCACGAAATTGTCTAACAGTAATTTCTTCTGACTACCATTAGTCCTCATTTTATATATGCCTGCTCTATTCTTGTCAATTTCAAAATGATGCTTATCTTTTTTATCGAAGGTAAATCCATTATCGTAAAAATAAATCCATCCGTCTTTTATGGCATAAGTTGATGCCGTTTCACCAATAAACTCTATCTTTTTTCCGTCCTTACTGATTCTACCTAGTTTATACGCTATGTCGTATTGATTGACTCTAAATTCTAAGCCAGGTATACAAATAAAATATACATACTCACCGCAAATAGTCCAATCCATCATATTACCAGTGTAGTATCCAATATCATTTACAACTACACTATTGTTAAGAACTTTCTCACTTACCCAAACACTCTTTTCAACGGTTCCATCTTCATTAAAAGAGTATTTATATAGGTTTGTTCTGTCATCTCCACACCGTCCATAGAGGTACTTACCATCGTAAACACTGACAGTCGGAGCTAGTCCGGTAATACTCCGCAAACCAGAATCATCTGCGATTTCTTTTACACTATTAACCGTTTCTTCATCCAACAGAAAAGCATTACCTCCACCACTCAAATAATATTCTTTTCCTTTATCATCAAAAATAGCAGAATCACTCGAATCACTAGAACTACCCGTTGATACAACAGAGAAGTCAAAATTTGCTCCTACGCATAAAACTACCGCTACTGCTACTACAACCGCCAGAATAATCAATAAAAGTTTTTTATTATTTTTCTTATTAACATTGATTTTATTACAATTTGGACATAACCCTGTATTGCCATCCAGCGGACTGCCGCAACATCCGCAAAACTTAGCCATTATATTTCCTCCTGTTTTTATTCTTCAGTTTTTTATATATTACTAGAATAAAAATCAATAATACCAAAGCTATAACCAAAGACAAAACTGCATATACAACGAAAGTATAATTAACTTCTTTTCCGTATTCATTTGCCTTGGCTTTATATCTGACGTCATATTTGCCATCGCCGTCTTCGTCGACTTTAAGCATTGTACTATCTGACACCTCTGCTACGGTATCAATTGATGTCCTGTTATTTATTCTGATATTACTAAAACGTCTAAAATCAGAATATTCGCCGTTTTCATCCATAAAGCCGATGCTGTAATTCATTCGTCCTCTGCCTGTTCCCTGGATGTTTATATCGTAAGGAACACCTTCTTTCAGACGCAGAATTTTTACCGTACTGTCATCAGACTCTTCATCATAATCAGAATAACTCTCATACTCTGCTGTATCTTCAAACGTAAGCGTACCGAAATTTGTTCTTGTATTCAATCCACTTTCTGAAGAATCAAGAGTTTCACCATCATATGATACTCTGACATCAACAGGGCACGCAATTCTCACATAAATATACTTTTGCCCATTGATTTGGTCAGCTATATCTCCAAAGAAGAATACCAAACTCTCCGCATCAGAAACCTCGTAATGGCAACCTTCGCTCGCGATGTCCTCCATAAGATACTGTGCAGAAGATTTGTTAGTTATCTCATTAAAGAAACCAAGGGTGTAAATATATATTCCCTTTTCTTTAAGTTTGTCAGAATAAGTAATCAGCTCATCCCCTTCTAAACCATTGTTTGGCATACCATCGCTCATAAGAACTATGATTTTCTTTTTAGCGTTACTGGAAGATAACATCTGGTCAGCAGTTTTCAGTCCCGCTTCGATGTTAGTACCACCACCATCGTCAATGTCATCAATGGTGTCAACAAGATGCGACTCATTAGTAGAAAAATCTGACGTCATAAACGCCTCATCATCGTAAGTGACTATACCGATGCTTGCGTCTTCTTTTAAAATTGTCTGAACGAATTTAGTGGCAGCATCCTTTGTCTCTTCCAGTGGCTCTCCGGCCATACTGCCCGAAGCATCTAAAACAAGAACGATGTCACGTTCATCGGAGGTAGTTCTGGTTGGCTGGTCAACCACCGATTGTGAAGCAGTGGTCTCATTTTCTATCTCGCTTTGCGCTTCTTTATTGTCTTTATTATCTTTTTCAATGTAACCAAATCTTGTAACGAAGTTCAACTCAGTATATTCACTGTTTGAACGTGCTTTAACTTTTTTTGAGTATGTCCTAATGCCATCTGTTACGCTGATGGTATAAGTTCCCTTCGGCAAATCTAACTGTGTAGGTGTCGCCTGATTCACAGTTACCTCTGTTCGATAATCCGCCTTAAATAAGCCCCATAAAGCAATGTTTTTGGTACCATCAACAGTTATTTTATAATCATCATGAAGTTCTCCTTTATAGTCAAAAGCAGAAACATTTAACTGTTTAGAATACGATGGTATTTTATCATTATCCCCCTGAATGCCTACAGTGCTAAAAGCTCTACAAATCAAATCTTTCTTTTCTTGAGAAAAACCTAACACTTCAGCAGTCATCTCAACACTTTCTCTCAGAACTTGAAAAGTACAGTTAGATGGTAAAACAAGGATGGTTCTGTACCACAACTTTGATAACTCATCCAGTCCTATATTAGAGTTTTCATCACCACCCGTATTCATTATATAAGCAGCATACGAAACGATTGTGCTTGCTCTATGCTCCTCTTTAAAATCGCCCTTGTAATCATTCACATGATATATCTGTCCACTTTGTCCACTCGCATCATATGCACTTTTGTTTGATGTTCGTGCAGATGATGTCCAGTCTATCTCTTTGTTCTCAGATGCATCAGCCTCTATACAATATCCCATTATGTCAGCTATAGCTTCATTTATGGCACCCGGCATTTCATTCTTTTCTGTATCTTCTAAATTACAGGTATGAAACACTACTCCATGAGTATATTCATGACCAATAACATCTAATTGCTCGGTATAATCATTAATGCGTTTTTGGTCATCATCATAACAGTCGTAAAAAGCCAATACTGACCCGTTTGGTGAGTACCAATGAAATGCATTATTTTCACCGTCTTTGTCTACTCCCTCATAATTCCTGTATCCTAAAACATGTATATAGGCGTTGATATCATCACCAGTATCCCCGTATCAATCATGTTCAAATTTATCCAAATAAAAACTATATGCAGTAGTGATATTAGTAAGTGCATCAACCGCAGAAGCATCAGGAGAATTATTCTTTCCCCATTTCACAACACTACCGTTATCGCTGTAATACCAATCATACTTGTGATTCGCATTTGGAGTTAACACACGAATATTAGTTCCTGTTTTACTAATATATTTCATTTCGCTATCGGACGAACCTTTTTCAGCAATAAAAGTCTGTGACATGCTTTGTCCTCTATAAGTAAATTCTTCTTGTGAGTAATCAATCGCATCACTGCAAAAAACAATCTTAGCTGTGTGTGCATTTACTATGATACGCTCGCTACCGAATTCAGTCGTTACTAAAAGGCTATAGACCAGTTCTGGTGAATTATCCAGAGTGTAAACAAACAAATCACTACTGTCATAATCCTCTATACAAAAGTACTCAAAGTTGTTTAGAGAATATTCTTTTTTCATATACCTAAGTATACTTTTTTCTATCATTTCCTTTGTTACACTAGGTACAACATCTACGTTTGAGATATCTTTTACATTCGATGAAACACCTTGCACCATACCATTATCACTTGCCAATAAAACAACCGAACGTCCATACACTGGCACCCCATGATATCTTTGTTGTAAACGATAATATGTAGTTCCATCTATTTGGTTTTGATTCTTGACAACTAATTCGTCTATTGCAGTAGATACCTCAAGTTGCTCGGCTACACCTTTAACCGCAGCGATAGCAGAATCACTATCAACAACTTTTGCATCGGTAAACTTACCAGTAATTTGCTTAAACCCTTTATTAATTTTGTTTTCTGGGTTAACTCCGAAGAAACCCATCGTATTTGAAACCGCAGGCACATCTACGAATCCGTAATACACAAGTGCACCCAGACCTGCACCAAACAAGATTGCTGATATCAGAATGATGACAAGCAACTTGATTAAAAAGCGTTTAACTTTTTGTCCAAAGGTTCTTGACGCTTTGATTCGGGCTTTCTCAGCCTTTTTCTCTGCTTTTTTCTTCTCTCTCTTTTGTTTTCTTGTCAGCTTTTCTTTTTGCTGAGTTCCCTTTTGATCATAATTCTTTGATGAGTCGGACACTTTATCAGATATTATCTCACGAGCTGTTTCGTCTTTATTACATACTGGGCACAATCCCGTATTCTCATCAAGTTTATGTCCGCATTTTCCACAAAATTTAGCCATACTACCCTCTTCTAACTGCGATTACTAAAACAATAAAATAAAACAGGGATAGACAAGGCTATCCCTGTGGTTCATTACTGAATGTATTTATTTACAAAATTATCCACAAAAGGAATCACGATTGTTCCTTGATTCAAAGCTTTTATTCCCAATAAAATAAAGAACACTATTTTGATGAGCTCTATTCCGCTTTCGATAAACATGATTATTGATGTGATAAAAGGTATCGAGAATGAACCGCCAAAAATTCCGAAGAAGTCGCCGATGAATCCCATAACTCCAGGAATTAGTCCGATAACTGCTAACAATAATGCAAACATTACACAGATTACACCTGATTTAACAGCAGTTCTTCTTAACCATTCATTATCCTCAACCAATAAAACATAACCAATCAATACAAAAAGCAAAAGCATACCATTAAATAAACCTGCAAAGTACAGGGCTGCTCCTACCAATCCTACAGATACACCTAATTTAGATTTCATATCAGATACCCCTCTCTATTATTAAAATTTAGTACCGCACTCAGTACAGAACAACAACTCTGGATCATTAGTTTCAAAACCACATTTAGCACATTTGTTAACGTAGCTAACTTGTACTACAGGCTGTGGCGCTACAGGGGCTGTAACTACAGGTTCTGCTACTGCGGGTGCATTACCCACCGCGTTTGAATCAACAAGCTTGCCACCACAGTTATGACAAAAAGCGGACTCTATGTCGCTAGTTTTAAAACCACATGCAGTACAAACCTTCTCTTTTGGTTGCTGAGGCTGTTTAACCTCCATTGGACTACCACAAGCGGTGCAAAACTTCATTCCAGCCTTAACTTGAGAATTACACTTTGCACACACAACCATATCACTATTTAAAGGCTCAACTTTTTTTACAGGCATAGGAGCCCCGCAAGCATTACAGAAAGCTGATTCATTAGATACAGCTGCTCCACATTTTGTGCACTTTACTATACCTTTAATGGTTTGAATCTGTTCTTTATACTCAACAATCTTTTTCTCAGCGTTAACAATTTCATTTATCATAGTAGCAAAGTTATCTTCAAAGTCATTTTTATGTAAAGCAAAGTATAACTTTCCTATCTGGTAATAATTCGAATTAATTTTATTCTCCTCATCGGAAATCATCGAATTAATCTTTGCGACTTCTGCTACCTCTTTCGCTTTATTAACCGCATTCTGACTGGTAGTGCTAATCTTTTTACCAACCTCACTAAAAAAAGCCATACTTTTATCCTCCTAAAGTACATACTAAGACAACAAAGTCATTGTTGACACTTTGTTGTTATTGCATAATAACACCTGTTTATTATATCTCATTTTGTAGAAAATTGTCAATACAATAAATAGAATATATTAACAGTATTTAAAGCAAACAGCTTTTTGATTTAAATTACACACATGTCAAGTGTTTTTTATCAAAAAGCATCCCATAAATACGTGCAACGGAAGATATGTATGTACTCTTTGTTTAAGCGGGTCAATTATTGAGTCCTAAAAATGATTGAATTTGTGTTGACAAAGGTACTGTTTCGAGTTAATATACGACAAACAAAAAGACTGGTGTGAATGAGGATGTTCACATCAGTCTTAGTTACATAGCATCAAATTATCATCGGGCACATAATAAGTAACGCAAAAATATTAAATAGCATCAAAAAAGCATCAAAGCAGTAAAACTGCAATATGCGATAGTATAGAAACGGCTCAACGGTGCGGATAAAGGCACGCGGTTCATAAGACCTCGGATTAACTCCAAAAGCACGTGCCGAGGGTTCGAGTCCTTCTGCCCCTGCCAAAATCAGGAGTACATCACACGATGTGCTCCTTTTGTTTTATGCAAGAAAGCCGCTTTAACACTGGTTAAAACGGCTTTTGCTATTTCTGTTCAGTTTTATCCCCTATCGCACCTATATATTTAAATATAAGCGCTACTACTGCTTGTATACACATCCGTAGCAGGAGTTTAGCAGGGGAATAAAATTTTCCATTGACATTTCTGGACTATAGTGATAGTATAGACTATAGAAGTAGTCTACGAGGTGATTTTATGCAAAAACTATTTGACAGCGAAATTAAAGTAATGGAGATTATTTGGGAAAATGAACCCGTTTCAGCAAAGGAAGTAAGCCTTATTGCAACTGACCGAATAGGTTGGAACAAAAACACCACCTACACAATCGTTAAAAAGTTAGAATCAAAAGGATTCATCAAACGTGAAGACCCTGGCTTCATCTGCACATCAGTATACTCACAGTCACAGATACAAAAATCAGAAGCAAATTCATTGATAGACAAGCTGTTCGGAGGATCAAAGAAAGCTCTGTTTTCTTCGCTTCTTGAAGATGAAAAGCTTTCCGATGACGAAATCGCCGAACTGAAAGCTATGATTGAAAAGAGGTAACCGTTATGCCCTCAGCTATTTTTTACTGGGTGCTGAATATGTCTATAACTGCTTCGATTATGGGTATCATCGTTCTTTTGATAGGAAAAATCCGAATAATCCCACGATTCATAATCTGCCTGCTCTGGTGTATACCATTCCTGAGGATGTGGGTTCCAATATCAGTAAATAGCAAATTCAGCCTTATGGCTTTACTTTCAAAGTTTGCTTCAAAAACTGTCACTATTTATGACGGGACAGTAAACTTTTCTATGATGAACTCAGTACAAGCGGCAAACAGATATTTCCCAATATCATACAAAGTGAATATACTTGACCAAGTATTTTCTATCGCTACGGCAGTATGGCTTATTGTAGCAATAGCACTGCTGATAGCAATGACCGCTTTGTACATGACTACGAAGCACGAATTGAAAGATTCAAGACATCTTCGTGACAACATCTATGTGTCTGACAAAATCACATCACCTGCCACCTATGGCATTATCCGCCCAAGAATCATTCTGCCAAAGAACTACAATGACAATGACCTCAAATACATCCTTATGCACGAACAAGCTCACAATAAAAGGCTTGACAATCTATGGAGAATAGTTGCTATAGTAACCGCTTGCACACATTGGTTCAATCCTTTGAGTTGGCTATTCCTAAAAGTATTTCTTGAAAATCTGGAATTAGCCTGTGACGAAAAGGTTCTGAAGAACTCTGCAAAAGAAGATAAAAAAAGATACGCTCTGACACTCATAAATTGTGCCGAAAGCAAATCCTTATATGCATCAGCTTTTGGCGGAGCAAGAGTAAAAGTTCGTATTGAAAGAATTCTGTCATACAAAAAACTATCGCTTTTCGCTGTTATTACTTTTTTGTTGTTTGCCTCAGTTATCGCATACATACTTTTAACAAATGCAAGTTAAGGAGGATTAGTATGTCTAAATTTAAAAAGTATTGGCTATTCACTTTAATCTCCACTCTTTTGGTTTCAGCCTACCCTATCTATATGGGCATAAGCGTTATTCACGACATGTTTGTATACGGTTCTGTACCTCAAGAAAACTTCCCAAAATACATCATCCCCTATACACCTATTGCAATATCCGTGCTATTAGCGGTATTAATAATGCCTATAGCTACTAAATTCATTAAAAAATTCACCACTCTTATAGTTTCCGTTATTTCATTGGCTGTTTTCTTTGTGTCAGAGTTCTTGTTTGAAAGCCAAGTGTTTGTATCAGACAAAATCATATCCACCTTAGAGGGGTGGCAAATGTCCGCTTGCTATATTAACCCTGAGTGGTTCGAAACTCGCACATGGAAAGCCGTTGATGTTCTTATAGGCGAATACAGTCCCACTTTCAAACTCCACTTTTATATGATTTCTGTTGTTCTAATTCTCTCAATCATCAACTGTATCTATGGTTTTGCAAAAATGATTCTTGATGGTAAAAAAGAAAAGTGCAAGGCACTTACTGTCCAGTCTGTATGCACTATTGTATTTTTAGCCCTTTGCATATTTGCTTGCTTTACTGCTTTCTTCAGAGGCGGTGAAATTATAGTATCTCCCTTATCTGCATTTTTAATGGGTTTGTTTTTCATTATATTAGGTGTAACAGTCGGAACATATATCTCAACATTTCTCTTAAACAAAAAGGCATCTGTTTCTATAGTAATACCTTCCGTCTGTGCTTCACTTACAACTCTTGCAATGTATATCGGAGAAACTTTTCTTTTAAGCGGTCATTTATATCTGCTGGGAAAGGGTAGTTTTCTGTTTAATTCCCTTCCCTATATTGTGCTTGCACCTATAGACATAATTATCATAATCGCATCGGGATTAGTTACCGCTTTGATTTGTGCCTTGATTAACAAAAAGGAGAAATCATTATGAAAACGTCTTTTCAAAAACTCATCTGTATTCTGCTCTGTCTATGTACGATTACATTCATACTTTGTGCTTGTCATAATAAACCTGATGAGGACATCTTAAAAACAGGACACTACTTTATTTCAAGTGATGAAGACTTCGAATTTGGAAAAACTCCGTTTATTCATGTTAACACCGATGAAAACACAATCAGCATCAGCCAAGGCTTACTGTACTCTTATATTGAATTTGGCGATTTTGAAATCGACAAAAACACTCTTATTGCCACAACTCAAAACACAACTTTTACTTTCACCATAAAAGATAGCAACACCCTGATTCTGGTTGAGAATCACGAATTCTTTGGACTACCTGAGAATGCTACTTTTATATATAGCGAAGATATACACTGAATGTATCATATAAACCTAGACAAAACACAGAGCATCGTTTTCGATGCCCCGTGTTCTTCTTTACTCATATCTCAAAGCTATCAGTTATCCCTCTCAGCTTTGAGTTATCCCTCTTCACATAGTACATCTCAGTTATCTGCGAGGTACTATGCCCAAGCAGGTCACCCACTTGTTTTGGAGTAAGACTTTTTACTGTGCCGTCAGGTTGTTTCACTCCGTTCACTAGGTTAGTTGCGAATGTATGTCTGAGTGAGTGTAAGCCTTTGTGTTCTATGCCTGCACCATCAAGGATTCGGTAGAATC
>JAZSHE010000016.1:0-4926 GCA_045533085.1 Ruminococcus sp. | reverse complement strand
AACGGAAATGCAAGCACATCCACAACACAGAGCACACCTTGTTCTGCTAACAGCGTTCCTGCACAAAACTCTTTGCGCTACTCAAATGATCACAACACAGGCGATGAGTACTTTGAGATGTTGATAAAAGAATCTGAATTTCCGGGATATACTATTGAGAGAAATGTACATCCAAATGTATTTGACAGCAGTGCTCATCCAAAGTGCTTCCCTATCTCCTACTTGTTCAGAAAAGATGGCGAACCAAAGCTTGCTGTGTTTATTATGAACACAAACCAATACAAAGCTATGATTGCAAGAGGTTCATACGATATCCTTTTTGATAACAACATCCACTACATAAGATTTTTCAAGGGTATGGAAAACGAAAAATCATACGTTCTTAATAGAATCAGAGAAAATCTGAACTAATCAAATATTAATAAGAAACAGAGAGAAACGCTTTGCACCTGTGGTAAACCCAGCACGGACTGTTTATGCTTTGCAGGTAGCTTGTTCGTGTACGGTTTGGTATCTCAAAATCGAGATGTTAAATTATTTTCTCTCTGTTTTTTTATGGAGTTTTTTATGGATATTATAAGTCGGCTAAAAAATCAGGATGAGTGGAGAGCGTATCTCAAATACAAAACTGAACAAGGAAACATAAATGAAAAGGATATCGAAATGCTTTTCGAATTTATCGAAAGCAAAGCCTACCTCAGAACAGTTGAGCATATACAAAACGGTGGGATATTCTCAGCACCTAAAAAAACGCTGGTTGCAAAATCCAACAACAGCAAAAAACGAGCAGTATATACATTTAAAGATGATGAAAACTATGTGCTAAAACTCATAACTTTTATGCTCAGGGATTACGACGATATTTTTGCACCGAATCTGTATTCTTTCAGAAAAGAACGCGGTGTTAAGCGAGCTACAAACGATTTGCGTAAAATCAGGAATCTGGATGAACACTATGTGTACAAAGTTGATATAAGCGACTACTTCAATTCGGTTGATATAAATCTGTTAAAACCTCAATTAGAGGAAGTTTTTAATAGCGACAAAGCGCTGTGTACATTTCTTGTAAGTTTGCTTGAATATCCTTATGTACAGTATAACGGTGAATTAATCAATGAAACCAAAGGTATAATGGCAGGTGTGCCGACATCTACTTTTTTAGCAAACCTTTACTTGCGTGAGCTTGATTTTTACTTCTATAACAGAAATATCCCTTATATGAGGTATTCGGATGACATCATTGTTTTTGCTAAAACAATGGAGGAACTCAAGACGAGTATTGACATTATCAAGACTCATCTTGAAAAGTATCATCTTACCGTCAACGAAAACAAAGAAGGTATATATAAACCAAACCAGGAATGGACATTTCTGGGATTTTCTTACAATCGCTCTATTATCGACATAAGTCAGTCATCATTTGAAAAGCTCAAAGCAAAAATGCGACGCAAAACCAGAGCACTAAGTCGCTGGGCAGATAAGAAAGGTGTTCCTAGAGAAATGGCAGCAAGAGCGTTCATTAAGCGATTCAACAGCAAGCTGTACGACAATCCGATTTACAGCGAGCTTACATGGACGAGATGGTTCTTTCCTGTTATCAACACAGATAAAACGCTAAAACTCATCGACAGCTATATGCTCGAATGTATCAGATATCTTGCAACCGGAAAACGCAACAAATCAAAGTTTTCATTCAGATACGAGGATATCAAAAAACTAGGTTTCAGAAGTCTTGTGAATGAATACTACAAACAAAATGATAAAAACGGCACATCGCAGTGATGTGCCGTTTGCTTTTTTATGAAAACAGTATGTCAAAAAATTCGTCAAACCTTGTAATCTCATAATCACATAAACAGGAGTCAACGCACTCCCCACCAGGGTTATAAAGACAAGTTGTAATACCTGCGTTTTTACCACCCTGCATATCAGATGTCAGGCTGTCGCCAACCATAATCACACGCGATTTGTCGGTTATTTCAAGCTCATTGAAGATATAATCAAAGTACTCTTTGTCAGGTTTTGAATATCCAATAAGTTCGCTGATAAACATACCATCAATATAATCTTTGACTTCTGATTTTGCAAATCTGCCTGTCTGAGCTTTGGTTAATCCATTTGTAGCGATATATATCCTGCAGTAGTTGCTCAGTTTTTGCACAAACTCTTTAGCGCCATCTAGTAAAAAAGCGCTGTTTGACAGGTTCGTGAGGTAACAATCATTAACCGCTACGCAGTCGATATCTTGGACACCTATTTCAGAAAAGAAGATTTCAAATCTGAGTGTTTTGAGTCTTTCGCGGGTTACTTCCCCGCGTTCAAGCGCTTTCCACATTCTCAGGTTAATACCGCTGTATAGAGCTAGTCTTTCATCAGTATACTCAACCGAGAATTGTTCAAGCATCTGTCTGAATGAATGTGCCTCTGCTTTTTTGAAGTCAAAGATAGTTTCATCAGCATCAACCAAAACTATATCAAACCGCTGTTTGCCAACATCAAAATCACTCAAAGGATTCACCCTCCGCATCATACACATCAACACGAGTAATGTCGTAGTAAACTTCGATATTATATTTCTCGTTGAGTGCATTGATAAGTAAAGTCGGATTTATGTTGGTTGTACTTCCTGCAGGAAGGATAACACGCACTACAACATCATGGTCGGTATCGTACGCTTTGAGGTCTTTGAAATACTCTTTGATATCAATCTTTTTGATACCCTTCTTTGTCTTTTTATCAACAAGGATTTCATCACTATTGATAAGATTCTCTAAGTTGATATATAATTCTTTTGCAGAAATATCATCAGAATACAAACGCATTTTGAACTTAGCGCTATCGATTGCACCCGGTTTCTTGACAGGCTCTGTCACATCAAAAACATAAAGTCCGTGTGGCAGACATTGATTGAGCTCTTCTTTGATTACGCTAAGCTCAAGCTTATCATCGAGAATACGCATATCCATACTCTCACGCTCTCCTCTGAATCCAAGAGAAAGCGGAAGTGCAAAAGTGATATACGGATGAACATTGAATCCCTCTGTGTGCCACACTGGAAGTCTGCTTTTCTGGATTGCACGAATCATAACTCGGTTGAGGTCAAGATGAGAGATGTATCTACACTCATCATCCTTTTTAAACCAAACTCTTACATTTTTCAAAGCAGACACCTCCTTTGTGTTTCATAGCACCACAGTTAGAACATTTTTCTCTGCAATGTGGTGTTGTTGTATTCTCGTAGGCTTTTTTACATTCAGAGATAAGGAACTCTTTTGTTACTGAATAATCGATGTGGTCCCAAGGAAGAATCTCATCAAAGCTACGTCGACGGTTAGCATAGAAATGAGGATCGATACCACATTCTTCGAACACTTCCATCCATTTTTCAAACGAGAAACAATCGCTCCAACCATCAAAGCGCATTCCCTTTTCACACGCTTTCATGAGAACTTCGGAAAGCTTTCTGTCACCGCGAGCAAAGACAGCCTCTAAGAAAGATGTATCAGCGTCGTGGTAGTTGTAAGAAATTTTCTTTGTTGTGAGATTCTCGCGGATATGAGCCTGCTTTTTGTGGATAGTCTCGATGCTGTCCTGTGGCTCCCACTGGAATGGTGTAAACGGCTTCGGAACAAAAGATGATGACGAAAGCGTTACTTTAACACCCTTGCCCTTAGGTCGGTTTTCACATTTGTAGAAAGTGTTCACAACTTTTTGTCCGAGCTCTGCTATACCCTTTACATCGTCCATAGTCTCAGTTGGAAGACCAATCATAAAGTAAAGTTTCACGGTAGTATAACCACCCTCGAACGCTACTGAACAAGTATCTAAAAGCTCATCCTCTTTAACGTTCTTGTTGATAACATCGCGCAAACGCTGTGTACCAGCCTCAGGAGCAAAAGTAAGACCACTCTTTCTGACAGACTTAATCTTCGACAGAATTTCATCAGAAAATCCATCAACACGAAGTGATGGCAGAGAAAGACTCACGTTTTCTTCAACCGACCACTCTGTAAGCTTTTCTAAAAGCGGAACAATCTGTGAATAGTCACTTGAACTCAAGCTAGACAGTGAAATCTCATCGTAACCAGTGTTACGGCAGAGAGCATGACACTGCTCGTTGATACAATCAACGGATTTTTCACGAACAGGTCTGTACAAAAATCCTGCCTGACAGAATCTGCATCCACGGATACAACCACGGAAAATTTCTTCAACAGCTCTATCGTGGACAATCTCGACATTCGGAACTACAAAGTTATCAGGATAGTAAGACTTGTCCATATCCATCATTACGCGTTTTTCAATTTTTTCTGGTACACCTTCGCGATTAGGGGTAAAAGATTTAATAGTACCATCTTCGTTATATGTTACATCATAAAGCGATGGAACGTACACACCCTTTATCTGTGAAGCAAGGTAAAGAAACTCATCCTTTGTCTTGCCCTGCTTTTTACATTCGCGGTAAAGCTCAATAACCTCAAGATCAACCTCTTCGCCGTCACCGATGAAAAAGATATCAATAAAGTCGGCGATAGGCTCACCGTTACACGCACAAGGGCCACCCGCTACCACGATATTTTTAAGTTCTTTACGCTCACTGGATTTGAGTGGAATTCCTGACATTTTGAGCATATTGAGAACATTTGTGTATGACAGCTCATACTGCAAAGTAAAGCCGATGAAATCAAAATCTGACACAGGGTCCATACTCTCAAGTGCATACAGAGGAATATCGTTTTCAAGCATCTTCTCTTCCATATCAATCCATGGTGCAAAAACTCGCTCACACCAGATGTATGGCTTTGAATTAAAAAGACTGTAAAGAATCTTCATTCCAAGATGTGACATACCGATTTCGTATGTATCAGGGAAACAGAACGCAAATCTCACATCGACTTCGTCCTTATTTTTTATAACGGCATTCAG
>JAZSHE010000074.1:0-7097 GCA_045533085.1 Ruminococcus sp. | reverse complement strand
TAAAATAACTCTGTTTAACATAAGTGTCGTCCTTTCGTACTCGGTCGATTAAACCGAAAATGTCATTATTCGTCTTATTCCTCTGTTGCTTCAGCAGGAGTCTCCTCCTTAGCCTCTTCAGCCTTAACCTCAGCATCATCATCTTTTCTGATGATGAGTGAACGCATAATACCGTCAGTAATCTTGTATCTGCGGTCGAGCTCTGCAGGGAAAGAAGCCTCAGACTCAAAGTTCATAAGAACATAGTAGCCCTCTGACTCTTTGTTGATAAGATAAGCAAGCTTGCGCTTACCCCACTCGTCAACACTCTGCAAAGTAGCGTGCTTCTCGATGAGAGCCTTGAATTTCTCGATAAGAGCCTGGATACCTTCCTCGCCCTGTTTCATAGAAATAACCATGACTGTCTCGTAGTTAGCCTTTACTGCCATTTGTTGCACCTCCTTCTGGACATTTGGCACCGATTTTTCGATGCAAGGATAAATTAAAAACTCTGTTATGCGCAAACTTTCACACATAACAGAGTTAGTATAACACAAATACAGAATTTGTCAAGAATTTTCTGAACTTTTAAAGCCTTTTCCGTTAATTGTACCCGCTGTAGTGACTATTATAAAGGCGTGCTCATCAACACTGTGGACTAAACCTTTTATTTTGTGCACCTGTGGTGGTCGCACAGCACACAAAAGCACCTTTTTATTATCGTTACTGTACGCTCCGTGAGCATCAAGCTGAGTAACACCTCGCCCTATCTGCTCGATAATAAGAGTCGATACTTCCTCGTACTTGGTAGTTACAATAAACATCAGCTTGCCGTTATCGTGAGCTGTGCCGTAAAGCATAGCATCAAGCACCTTTGATGTAACAAACTTTGCGATAACAGCATACAGTGCGCTTTCGATAGAGTTATACACAACAGCTGCACCAACAAACACAGCCATATCACACACAAGACTCACTGTACCCATCGAAATATGGGGATTATGCTTGTGGATAATACGCGCAACAATGTCAGTACCTCCCGAAGAACCTCCACGGAAGAATATAAACGCAAGTCCCACACCAGCAAATAAACCACCGAATATCGCAGCGAGCAAAGTGTCTCCCTGATATTTATATACAAACGGTTCTGTTGCATCGATAGCAACAGATACAAAAACAGTTGCCGACACAGTTTTAGCCAGAAACTGCTTTCCGTTTTCAACAGCGCCCCAGATAAACAGCGGTATGTTAAGCACAAGAATAACCACACCGATTGGTATATCGAACAGGTGGTTGAGCATCGTACCAATACCGGTTAGTCCTCCCGGAGCAACATCGTTAGGAGCAGTAAATATATTTACTGAAACAGCAAAAATCACCGCACCCGCAAGCATTATCACATAATCAAGTATCCCGTTCAGAATTTTCTTTTTCATAGTCACACCCCGATATTTTCGAGTATCAATAAGAAAAGTTCCTTTATTCTGTTTGTATCACCGCTCAGGTACAAATAGCCAAACAAAGCCTCCAGACCTGTAGCGGCGTGATAATCCGCCAAAGACGAATGTTTTGACGCAGAGTTAACTTTGACATTTCTGCCACGCTTGAACACATCGAGTTCTTCTTCGCTCAGAGATTCAAGGATAACCTTGACCGCATCAGCCTGACTTTTGCAGTTAACAAGAGTCACCTTCATCTGATTGAGCTCTTTGACAGGACGATTCGCAAGGGACACAAGATGCTGACGCACAAGCAAATCATACACCGAGTCACCCACAAACGCGAGCGTCAACGGAGATAGTGCGTGAATGTCGCTGTTTTTATCAAGCAAATTACCCATAAAACCTCTTACTCAACAAATTCGAATTCCATATCGTAAATCGAAACAGTGTCGCCTTCCTGAACTCCTGCTTCTCTGAGCTTTTCGTAAACTCCGCTTGACTGCAGAACATTTTCGAAATATGTCAGACCATCGTAGTCATCGAAGTTAACAGTGCGGCAAACCCTGAGCAACCAATCGCACTCAACAAAGTAAACACCATCGCAAACCTTGATGCGGATTTCCTTTGAATCAACAGAGCTGAGATCAACCTCAGGAGCAGGCTCAGCTTCATATCTTGTAATAGGCGGAAGTTTTGAGAGTTCCTCTAAAATCTTGTTGAGAAGCGGATCTACATCCCAACGTATAGCCGCCATAATCGGGAAAAAGCTGTAGCCCTTTTCTTCAACATACTCTTTAAACTCAGCTATCTGTTCATCAGTAGCAAGGTCGCATTTGTTACCTGCAACAATCATAGGACGTGATGAAAGTTCTTCGTTAAATTTCTTTAATTCATCGTTGATTGTATCAAAGTCAGCCTTAGGGTCTCTTCCCTCACTGCCTGACACATCAACAACGTGCACGAGCAGACGGCAACGCTCAACGTGGCGCAAGAACTGATGTCCAAGACCAGCTCCCTGCCATGCACCCTCAATAATACCAGGGATATCAGCCATAACAAAAGAATTACCCTCGCCCATTGAAACAACACCAAGTGTAGGAGTAATAGTTGTAAAATGATAGTTAGCAATCTGAGGTTTAGCCGCAGAAACTACTGAAATAAGCGTTGATTTACCAACATTTGGGAAACCAACAAGACCTACGTCAGCAAGCAGTTTGAGTTCTAGTGTTACATCGAACTGCTCACCCGGCATACCAGGCTTTGCAAAACGTGGAGTCTGGCGTGTTGGTGTTGAAAAGTGGGTGTTACCCCATCCGCCTTTGCCGCCACGAGCGACAACCACAGGCTCAGGGGATGACAAATCAGCCATAATTCGTCCTGTTTCTGTTTCTTTTACAATAGTTCCAACAGGAACGCGGACAATCAGATCCTCAGCTTTTCTTCCGAATTTTCGACCTGATGAGCCGTTGTTACCCTTTTTAGCCTCAAACTTACGCTTGTAGCGGAAGTCAACAAGAGTAGAAAGGTTGGAGTCAGCTACAAAGATAACATCGCCACCTTTACCACCGTCACCGCCATCAGGACCACCTGATGCAACGTACTTTTCTCTGTGGAAAGAAACGGCACCATCACCGCCGTCACCGGCTTTTATAGTAATTTTCGCAATATCTACAAACATATTAAAACCCCAATCATCATTCTTCGTGGTCTTTAAAAATCGCGTCTGGATGCTCGCGTTTTTCAGGCTTTGAGTTAGCTTTTGTACTTTTGTGAGAAACATACTGACTCAAAAGCAACAGCACAAACAAAAACGCGAAAATGCACCCCCATGTAATTCTTCCTGAAACAAAGTTTGATACCATACAGACAGCAATAATCACCATAAGCAGTATAGTAACAAGGTTAAAACTGCCTTTTTTCATTGTGCCGTAAACGTCCTTGTATTTGTTTGCTTCAACAGCAACAGGGCGATTTTTCATAAAATCTCTTTCATTATTTTCCATAATAACACCAATACAATATAAAAAACAAGGGCGGATATCAAATCCGCCCTAAAAAATTACTGCTCTACAGGGTAAACGCTAGCGCGCTTTCTGTCCTTACCAACGCGTTCAAAACGAACAACGCCGTCAATCTTAGCGAAGAGTGAATCATCAGAACCACGACCTACGTTGTTACCTGGGTGGATGTGAGTACCTCTCTGCTTAACAAGGATGTTACCTGCGAGAACGAACTGACCGTCAGCACGCTTTACGCCAAGACGCTTTGACTCACTGTCACGACCGTTCTTTGTAGAACCCATACCTTTTTTATGAGCGAATAACTGAATGTTTATTTTAAGCATTATTTACACCTCCGAAATAGTTACTTTAATATACTTTTTGTACTCCTTACTCAAGGAGTTTAAGTGTAGCACAAAGCCAGACATAATATCCGAACACTTCTGTGCTGATGATTCATCGAGTTCCAGCCTCATCTCACCGTCGTTTTCATAAAGCACCAAAGGCTCAATCTTCAGAACATCAGTGATGGTGTTTGCAACCATATATGCGGCACTTGAAACCGCCGCACAGACGATATCAGAACCTTGTTCACTGTATCCCGAATGACCTTTGATACAAAAACCAAAGACAGGAGATTCGCCGAAAAATTCGACTTTAATCATAATTAGCCAACGATTGACTTGATCTCAACCTTTGTGTATGGCTGTCTGTGACCGAGCTTTCTCTTCTCGCCCTTCTTTGGCTTGTAAGTAGCAACGATAATCTTCTTGCCCTTACCGCTCTTAACAACCTCACCTGTTACTGTTGCGCCCTCAACATAAGGAGCACCAACCTTGAGACCGTCTTCTGTTGACAGAGCAACTACTTTGAAGTCAACAGTAGCATTGTCCTCAGCGTTAAGCTTCTCAACGTAGATAACGTCACCGTTAGCTACCTTGTACTGCTTACCGCCTGTTTCGATAACTGCGTACATTTAATTCATTCCTTTATATCTAGACTCGCTATGTGATGGGTGGAGCAAAGCTCGCTTGTGACCCACAATATGCGGCTTATATACTATATCACAACGAGAATTTATTGTCAATAAAAATTTTACAGATTATTCTGTAATTTGCAAGCTTTAAGAGTATTCTTCATAAGCACCGCGATTGTCATTGGACCAACACCGCCAGGAACCGGTGTGATATACGAACATTTTGGTGCAACTGCGTCAAAGTCAACATCACCACAAAGCTTGCCATTTTCATCTCTGTTCATACCAACATCGATTACAACAGCACCGTCTTTTACCATATCAGCTGTAACAAACTTTGCCTTACCGATTGCCGCTACTAAGATATCAGCCTTGTTAGTAACATTTTTCAAATCTACTGTACGGCTGTGTGTGATTGTTACAGTACCATTTTTATGTAACAAGAGCATAGCCATCGGCTTGCCAACAATATTACTTCTGCCGATAACAACACAGTTCTTACCTGTTACGTCGATATCATAATATGCGAGCATTTCCATAACACCTGCAGGAGTACATGGCAAAAAGTCGTACTCGCCAATCATAATCTTACCAACGTTTGATGCATGGAAAGCATCAACGTCCTTTTTCACAGAAATAGCCTCGATGACAGCTTTTTCATCAAGATGTTTTGGCAGCGGAAGCTGACACAAAATGCCGTTAACGTCATCTCTTTTGTTAAGCTCATCAACTAACGCCATAAGCTCTTCCTGAGTTGTTTCAGCAGGCAGAGCATACTCAAGGCTCTTAAAGCCAACATACTCGCAAGCCTTTTTCTTGTTATTAACATAAACACGTGACGCAGGGTCGTCACCAACAATAATAACTGCTAAAGTGATATCTACTCCCTTTTCTTTTAAAGCGAGAGTTTCTGCTTTAACAGCATCCTTTACGCTCTGTGATACTAATTTACCATCGATTATATTATACATTTTCTGCCTCCTGTGAATTTGTGTTTTCTTTATCATCTGTTACTGCGACCGTTTCTCTTAGATGGTCGTCTTTATTTCTTAAAACTATAAGCATTACAACGCCCGCTACCACAAGCACCATAGACAGCACCTGTGAAACTCGTGGCTGATACTCAAAGATTGTAAACGGAAGATACAAGCTATCTGTTCGAAGTCCCTCGACAAAAGCACGCTCAAGACCATACCAAACCATATACAGTATTGCAACTTGTCCGTAGTACTTCTGCCACTTCTTGCTGAAAATATGTAGAATCAGTACACCAAGCGCACACCACACAGATTCGTACAGAAAACACGGATGCACAGCAACCATACCTGTACCCTCACTTACCATTCTGAAAAGCGAGTCAGTCTTTGTGCCAAATGCTTCCTGATTCATAAAATTACCCCAACGACCAACTGCCTGTCCAATCAGAAAACAAATCATAGCAAGGTCTAAAACAGGCAGTATTTTCATTTTCTGGATTTTGGCAACTGTGAGTCCACCGAGAAGTGCCCCGATGATAGCTCCGTAAATAGCTATACCTCCGTCACGGATGTTCAGTATATCAGACGGATTCTGAGAAAAACAATCCCATCTGAAAGCAACATAGTAAAGTCGTGCACCAAGAATTGCCGTAATCATACCAACGATAAAACAGTTGATAAGTTTATCTATATTTACGTCAAATCTTTTTGCGTTGAAGTAAGCGTAAAGCAAAGCAAGAATAACACCGCTCGCTATACAGATAGCATACCAGTAGATATCAAACGAGCCTATCGAAAAGGCCACACGATTGATAGTAAAATCAAGGCCCAGCCCTGGGAAAGATACATTAAACACCTATCTCCCCCCTCAGTTGCTTCTGATAACAGACAGAGTTGTTTTATCGGTATCGAGCATAGTTAAAAGTCGCTGTTCAATATCTTTTACTGTTGCGTTAGCAATAGCGTCGATATAGGTGTATAATTCTCTGTCAGAAAAATCAAAATCAGCCAGAATATTAGCAATATGGTCAGTAGAGTTAAGTGCTGAAATCGCATCACCATAAGTAGCACGTTTTGCAATCTCAAACTCCTCTTCATCAACACCCTTGATTTTAAGCTCGTTTATATACTCTTTGATAATCTCGGACACCTTTTCAGGGTTACGTGATTCACCGGAGAAGATTGTACCAATAAAACCTTCGCCCTCAAAGAACTCATACGAAAAGCTGGAATTAATCAGGTTTTCATCCATAAGCTTGCGATAAAGCTCGCTGACCGACGATGCAATAAGAAACAGCAGAATTTCTGAATAAGCGAGAACTTTTTCGTCCACACGTTTTTTGCCTGCCTTTTCTTTGAAACCAAGGTTAAACAATGGTAAGCCCACAGGAAGTTTCTGTTCAACAAAAGGCGCAACAACCTCATCAGGTTCATCCTCGAATATATTTTCAATCTCGTGATACTCAGATTTTTTGAGCATTTTATCAGCAATCGAGAGCACTGTATCAACATCAGTATTGCCCGCTACACAAAGCACCATATTATTGAGGTTGTAGTATGTGTTGTAGCAAGTGTACAGATATTCAGGAGTAATCTGTGCAATCGACTCAACCGTACCCGCGATGTCAATACGCACTGGATGATTTTTGTACATATTCATCAGCATATTGAACATAACTCTCCACGCTGGTGAATCGTCGTACATCTTGATTTCCTGACCGAT
>JAZSHE010000073.1:0-3716 GCA_045533085.1 Ruminococcus sp. | reverse complement strand
CGTAGCAGCCGTTGCCGTAGTAGTAGTACCACTCACCGCCGCATGTCTGCTTCTCAGAAATCTCAGCGATTGAAACTACGTCAGGGTCAACAACGAAGATCATGTTGTCGAAAGACTCTGTACCGTCAGGATAGTTATCTGACTCGCCAGCATCGTAGTACTCACATGGGATGTTGATTGACTGAGCAGCGCAGTAGTAAATAGGATCAGAAGCGTCCATACCACCGTCAACAGCGTTGTTCCAGATGATTGTTGTAACAGCCTTTGGAACATTTGCATAGTAAACGTCTGAATCGTTCTCATCTACGCCTGATGGGAGGTAGCCTACCCATGCAGCTGGGTCAGCAACGTCTGAACCCCACCAGTAGATACCTGCTGTTGTTGTAGCAAGTGTGCCGTCAGCCATCTCGATGTACCATGTTGGTGCATACTCGCCGAGAGCGCCACTTGTCTCGTCATCGCCCTTGTCACCGTTGTGACCGTTAGGCATAAGGAAATAGTATCTGTTTGTTTCAGGTGTCTCGCCGTAATCAAGCTCATACATCTCAAGAGCTTCATCAACTGTAAGGATATCAGGATCCTGCCAGCCGTAAGCTGAAGCTGTGATAGCAAAACTTGAGAGTGCCATAACTACTGCAAGAACAATACAAATTAGTTTCTTCATAGTTTATTATCCTCCTTATTTTGAAACTGTATACTATTATACTAGCAAATTTTTTCAGTTTCAATAAAATACAAAAAAACGGCGCGTAGAAAATTATACGCGCCGTTTGTTAAATATACACAAAAGGTTTCTACCGCATTTAGAAGGTCAATCGATTCACCTCTGATTTATAGTGCGATATCAACAAATTTGCACAAATAAAATTATGCAATATAAACACACAGTTAATCTGTATCCAGCTTAAGCACAGCCATAAATGCCTCCTGCGGTACCTCAACAGTACCAAGTGAGCGCATACGCTTTTTACCCTCTTTCTGTTTTTCGAGCAATTTCTTCTTTCGGGTGATGTCACCGCCGTAACACTTAGCGAGCACGTCCTTACGCATAGCTTTTACGGTTTCACGAGCGATGATTTTTCCGCCGATACACGCCTGAATAGGCACCTCAAACAGCTGGCGAGGGATATTTTCCTTGAGCTTTTCAGCCATTTTACGAGCTCTTGAATACGCTTTCTCAGCATGGATAATAAACGAGAGTGCGTCAACTGTTTCGCCGTTGAGCATAATATCGAGCTTGACAAGCTTTGACTCTCTGTACTCTTTCATTTCGTAGTCAAAGGACGCATAGCCACGTGTACGGGATTTGAGCGTATCAAAGAAGTCGTAGATAATCTCAGCGAGCGGAAGCTCGTAGTGAATGTCAACTCGGTCAGAGTCGATGTAATCCATACCAATGAAAGTGCCGCGTCTGTCCTGACACAGCTCCATGATATTGCCGACATATTCGCTCGGAGCATAGATGTGAGCGTCGGTGATAGGCTCCTGAGCTGACTGTACAAGCGCAGGATCAGGGTAGTTTGTCGGGTTACTGATCATCTCTGTTTCACCCGAAGTACGTGTGATTTTATAGTTAACAGAAGGAGCTGTTGTGATAAGGTCGAGGTTGTACTCGCGCTCAAGTCGCTCCTGAATAATCTCCATGTGTAAAAGTCCGAGAAATCCGCATCTAAAACCGAATCCGAGTGCGACAGATGTCTCAGGCTCATACGAAAGAGAAGCATCGTTTAATTTGAGCTTATCGAGGGCATCACGCAAATCGCCGTAACGTGCGCCATCAGCAGGATACACACCGCAGAATACCATCGACTGAACCTCTCTGTAGCCAGGAAGTGGCATATCAGCCGGATTTTCTGTCAGAGTTACCGTGTCACCAACCTGAGCATCCTGCAGGCTCTTGATGGATGCTGTGATATATCCAACTTCACCGGCATAAAGACCCTCTTTTTCTTCGAGAGAAGTCGCTCTCATGTGACCACATTCAACAACAGTAAACACTGAACCTGTCGCCATAAGCCTGAACTCATCGCCTTTGTGAATCTGACCCTCTTTGAGTCTGACGTAGATGATAACACCCTTGTAAGAATCATAGTAGGAGTCAAAAATCATCGCTCTCAGCGGTGCGTTGACATCACCTACCGGAGATGGAATATCTGTAACGATTTTTTCGAGTACATCGTGGATGTTAAGTCCTGCTTTTGCTGATACTCTCGGAGCATCCTGAGCAGGGATACCGATGATATCCTCAATCTCGTTGATTACGCGATCAGGGTCAGCAGACGGCAGGTCGATTTTGTTGACAACCGGCACAATTTCAAGTCCCGAATCAACTGCAAGGTATGTATTAGCAAGAGTCTGAGCTTCAATTCCCTGTGATGCATCAACAACAAGCACAGCACCCTCACAGGCAGCGAGGGAACGCGAAACCTCGTAGTTAAAGTCAACGTGACCAGGGGTATCGATGAGATTGAACTGATACAGCTCACCATCATCAGCTTTGTATTCAAGTGTTACAGCATGGGCTTTGATTGTAATACCACGCTCGCGCTCAAGGTCCATATCGTCCAGAAGCTGGTCCTCCATATCGCGCACAGCAACACTCTGTGTATGTTCAAGTATTCTGTCAGCAAGCGTGCTCTTACCGTGGTCGATATGAGCGATGATGCTGAAATTTCTGATTTTATCCTGTGGAAATGCCAAGTAAATCACCTGTTTTTCTATCGTTTGAGATTAATTTACATCCTGCAGGGTATGTCACCCTACAAGACACATTTTCTTAATTTAATATGATATCACAAATTCTGCACCTTGACAAGTAACTGCGCATTGTTTGAACGCTTAATCTCAAAAATTATTTTACCCTCGTAATTTCAGCTGAAGATTGTGAACACATTAAATTGATAAATCGGAATATTCCATAAAATAACTATAACGATTTTGTGAAAAAGTCATAATTGTATATTGAAAACTGGTGTGTTATAATATATGTACCAAATTTTTAGGAGGATTTTCAAAATGAAAAGAATTATTAGCATTTTACTCGCAGTAATGTTAGTTGTTTCTTGTGCAGTTGTTGCTTCTGCTTACGGCTGGCAGGATCCTGACATTCTTACAGTTGACGAAGCTCTCGCACAGTACGAGCTCGACTTCGGTGAGAAGCCAGATACTTACAGATACTACTTCCTTATGCCAAACGGTCACAATGGTGACAAGGGCGACGACGAAACAAGTGGCGCATACGATCAGTACGCTCCATCATGGTACATCAAGATGGCTGACGGCACACCTGCTACAAGCACTGCTGGTATCTACTGGTGGGGTTCAGACGTTGCTGACCCAGCTGCATGGGTAGGTTACCTCCCATCAGGCGCTGAAGAGTGCGATTCTGACATCTTCTACGCTGACGTTCCAACAGCTGTTACAACAATCATCTGGAACAACGCTGTTGACGGTGGTATGGATGCTTCTGATCCTATCTACTACTGCGCTGCTCAGTCAATCAACATCCCATGTGAGTACTACGACGCTGGCGAGTCAGACAACTATCCTGACGGTACAGAGAACTTCAACAACATGATCTTCGTTGTTGACCCTGACGTAGTTTCAATCGCTGAGATTTCTGAGAAGCAGACATGCGGCGGTGAGTGGTACTACTACTACGGCAACGGCTGCTACGGCTTCACAAAGGACGGCAACGAGACAAACTGTCTGCGTGA
>JAZSHE010000018.1:0-5109 GCA_045533085.1 Ruminococcus sp. | reverse complement strand
TGCTCCATTTTTCAATCTATTTCAACAATGCACTCCACGTCTGCACTCCGCAGATACCATCAACGCTTATTTTCTTATCTTTCTGAAAATTAATAACAGCATTTTTTGTATCGTCGCCAAACTCACCGTCTATGCCACACTCGCCTACAGAATAACCGAACTGTTCAAGGAGTGCCTGCATTACTTTCACAGGTTTACCTGTAGAACCTTTTGAAATCTGTCTGAGTTCAACGGATACCATCTTATATTTCTTTTCAGTTTCCTGTTCCTTATCTTCTTTTTCCACCTTATTTTCTTTATATTTCGGACGTGCATATCCGAAGATATACGAGTATGATTTAGTAATATATCTTCTTGTAACTACAGTTTGATCACTATCATAGTTTCCGAAGTTTCCTTCTATTACAACTATATCATTTCCGTTGACACTCTCAACTACTCCAACGTGATCTGCAGGTCTGCTGTCTCCGAGCTTGTCCCAGTCGTAGTAAAGGATATCTCCAGGCATGACATTTTTGTCGGTATGCCATACTCCATCGTTTTTGAATTTTGCTATCTGGTCATTACAGGAAGTTGACCATGGTATGATATCACCGTTCCCGCTCTCTTTGCCTATAACAGAGATGAACGCTGCACACCATGCAAAGCATCCGCCCCAGAAGGCAGAGCAGAAATGTTTGTAATTGTGACCTATGTACTTCTGAGCCGTGTTAATCATGTTATTTTTCATTGTTTTCGTCCTCCTTGTTTTTGAGAAAATCAATTGCTTGTAGAATTGGTTTTGGAATAGGCATGAATATGCCTACATTTTCGAGTATTGATACAGACTCGTTAATGATGAACGCTATGCACGTTGCATCTTTGATGTAGTGTGTATTCATAAGCAAATCAAGTCTGTATGCAACGATGAGGATTAACAGTATAGCCGATTTTTTAATGAGCCCGATAAACCCTACTTTGCTACTCAATGCACCACTTGAAGTCTTGGGGGATTTTTTAAAGATTGCAGCAACAATAAGACCTGTCACATAATCTATCAACATAAATATCAGCAATGTTGTCATCGCCTGAGTCCATCCACCGAAAAGTGATGTAAAAACACTTCCTGATATTCCTATGAGCCATGATACTACGTTTTTATTTTTCATTTACTCACCGCCTTCCGTTGTTGTGGCTGTTGCTTCAACGTACATGTCCAAAATCATTGGTGGAATTGTGATTATATCGCCTTTTTTGAATTTCGTTGAACTATAAAATGATGTGCCACCCATCTGTAAATAGATTGATGTTTCACGCCCATCCGACTGCGTTTGTTTAATTGTGTATCTAGTTGAATTATCTGGCGTTTTGGTATTAAATGGTAAACCGATAACTCCGCCGTACCATTCGCCACACGCCGTATGGAATGTAGCTGTAAGATTTAAATGTACCTGATTTCCCACTCTCAATACATATCCGTCAATGGTACAGTACGATGATTTGTTGTGTTTATATACAACATCAGACAGTGCTTCCAGTGCTGATATACGTGTGTTCATATCTGCTTGATGTGGCTCATACGTGTCATCTGTGATATCCACATTTTTTATCATTGGTGCAAAAGTCAAATTGACTTCTCCGGCTGCCGGATATATTACTAATCTGACAGTAACATTAATATCAGATGATAAATTAACTTTAACACCGTTACCTAAATCATGATGGTGACTCGCTGCATTATAAAATGTGTCAAGTCTATATGTTATATTGCTACCACCAGAAGGGCAGCCATTCAAGATATAGTTACCAGCTTTTAAATTTACTGTACCAACATTGATTGAAAATGTTTCTGTTGCCGTTCCTGTCGCTGTAATTGTGCCGTCATCGTTTACGGTAATTGTTATACCTTTTGTTTCTCCTTGACTGATTGTTGCTGGCTTCAACAGGTTTTTACACTGTATTCCAAGTGTTGATTTATTTATAGCAATACTGTTTTTCACCGCTGTAATATCATCAACATTTTTCTGTATGTTTTCATTTGCTGTTGCAATGTCTTCAACGTTCTTTGTGATGTTTGTATTTGCTGTCACTATATCTTCAGCGTTTTTCTGTATAGCACTATTCATGCTTGCAGCGCTGTCTTCATGTTCTTTCAACCAATCGCTCATTTCCTTGAGCGTGTCAAAATCTTCGGGCGCTCCAGCGACAATCTCAGCCACTTTTTCTGTGACTTTGCTTTCCATTTCTGCTGTTGTTGCGTAGCTTGCCAATTCCGCAGTTATTACTTTGTTCTGTACAGGGTTTTCAGATATTTCAGACAGTTCAGCGTCAACTTCTACATTCGCCTCAACATTTTTCAGTAGTTCATCGACTTTTTTCTTATCATAAAAATTCCTGTCTGCATACGTCTTTGCATTCGTAAAGTAGGTTATATGCACATTACCTGACGTAATAACCCCAATGTTCTGAGCGGTTTCACGTATGATTTTATTTTCGCCGGATTCCAAAACTATTGTTTCGTCACCGATATCAACTGTCACCTGCTGCTCAGAGATGTTCTGCAGGCGTATATATGGACCTATCGCTCCGGTTATTGCTCCAACACCATCAAGCTCCATAGTTTCAACGACTGCGTGTTGTTTTATTATATCCTCGATGATTTTAAAATCTGACGTCAGCACTTCGACGTTTATTTTGTCTTCACGTTCCGGTAATTGCAAATTCAAAAAATCTGTATTTTTCATATCACACCTCTTCTACTTCTGCCCACGTAAATTCTTCTGCTTCTGCCCATGTTGATGTTTCTGCCGTTCCCCAATTTGCAAGTAATTTTAATTTTGTCTTTCGCAGTTCTGCTTTTAAAGCTTCGTTGTTTTTTTCTTCAATCGATTTACCCCCAGATGTAACAGTGCTATCTAACTTATCTTTTCTTGTAAGGCCGCCACTCAGATTGCCAAGTTCTATCGATACTGTTTCTCCTGTCAATGCGTTAGTAACTTTCTTAACTACTTTTTGCTCTGTTACTATATCGAGTTCTTCACAGTATATCAGAACTGTATCGCCTACGTTATAGTTCTGAAGCTCAAGAAAATCTTTATACTTTTCATTGCCTTTGATATTTGCAAACTTTATCTTGTAAGTAATTTTCGGCTGATACACACTGCCAAAATAGTTTTGACCATCTTTGACTAACTGATCAAAGTTTGGTTCTTCATGACTTACACGAAATATTCTTGTGATATTATGTGCATAACGAGCGGTAGGTACATATGATACAGCCCACGCTTGCCCGAAGTTATCATAGAATCTTGCATACGTCACAAAGTCAGTATAATCAATATCTTCTTCTATCTCAAACATATCTGCACCATAACGAATTGGTACATTGTGATACACCGCACCTTCCCTATGCTCATTGATAGAAAAATAAAAATTATCCCTGAACAGTTCTCCGCCAAGTCGATTCAAAAAACAGTTGTCTTCGCCGATGAGCGCCGCTACAGGTGTTATTCCTTGAAAATATGAAGTGGCTGTTTTGGCAATATCAGAAGAATAACTGAAATCATAAAAAAGAAAGTATCCTTCAGGATCATCGTTGAAGGTGCGCTTCATCACATAATCAATAAAGTCAAATCCATCCTTGTTGGTTGGCCTTACATCTTCAAGTACCTTGTCATTAAGATCGTAAAATATGTGACGTGCAGAAATTGAACGTTGATATGTATTTCCTGTAATAGATGTGGTACGTTTATAGATTCTGAAAAGTTGACCGCAAGCTTTTATGATGTTCATTTCAAGAAGATAACGCCACTTATCATAGATATCAATAGGATGAGTCAACATCAATTCATATATACCATTAAGTTCTTCTGTAATCAAAGCTTCTATCGGTTCAAGGATAGCTAACCCATTGTTTTCAAAATCGTTTTGCTGAGTAGCCATATCATATACACATATGTAATCCTGTTGTGCTACTGAAGGACAATGACGCATGAGATTTCGCCATTTATATTTAAACGGGTAGTCGCCTGGGTGTGACAGCCATGCTTTAGCAGGATAAGGTGCTTCCAGCCCTTCTGGTATCGCTCGCCAGTTTTTCTTAAACGGATATTTATCACCTTCAGACACACGCCACAGCTTTGCAGGCAGTGACGCTTCTGTTTTTAAATCTCGCCAATTGAGATGAAAAGGTATATCTTTACCATCAGTGTACCAATAACGATCTCTCATGCTATCACCTACACCTTTTCACAATGGAACCCAAAACTGCCGAGATAGTTAGCGTCTTTCATCAGTTCCGTTGTAACTCCGACCATTTCCTCTGTCGGTTCTGTCACCTGAAATCTGTCGCTGTTATATATGCTTACTCCGTCCATATACGATGGGCTACAGATATTTGTTGCTCGTGCGTTGCCTAAATACTGAATATCGAATACGCTCATCGTGCAGGCACTGCTTGAACCTAGCGGATACCACTTAGCACCTGAATAGTCTAACGTGCTATGGCAATTGATTTCTGCTCTGGAATTGTAGTATGCTGCAGAACAACCGACACCGTGCGTTAATACTGCATTTTCTGTCGCATATGTCTTTTCTATATCCAACACTAACTTGCTGTCGAAAAATTGCACAGGTTGATTTACATTTGTATGTGATGGTGTCAAATAATGTTGCGCTTTGCTTAATCTGCAATGTATATTTGTATTGCAGTAATTAAAAAATGTACCTCGTCCAATTACATTGCCACTATCGCTCGTACTCGCACCGCTTACACGCATAACCAATCCGACATCGTCAAATACTATGCCATATCGTTGTATATCATCGCCTGCTGTGCCAGACACAGTAAACCGTTTCTCAGTCGTCAATGCCGAATTCAACAAAATCATATTCAGTATACGTCCGTTTTTCACAACAAACTGTTCTGCGACACTCGCAACATCAAAAACTACACTATCATTTTCTGCATATATATTCAGCAAATCAAAATTGTTAAGGTTCAGTTCTTTCGCTAAAACTGTGCATTTAGGCCACGATCTCAAATCCTCATTGCAGTCGATTTCACGTCCTAATTTTATATATGCACCGTTCTGTTGCAGTGCGTAATGTAATTCTGATGCAGTATAGCAT
>JAZSHE010000240.1:0-6297 GCA_045533085.1 Ruminococcus sp. | reverse complement strand
ATATCGATATCGCCGTAACGGTCACGGTAGTGACGGCAGTAGTTGATAACTGAACGCAATGGCGCAAGACCAACACCGCCTGCGATAAAGAGCATATTGTGACCTGCAAAAACATCGTCAACAGGGAATGGTCTGCCGTATGGTCCACGGATTGTAATCTGCTGGCCAACCTCAGCCTGATGGAGCCAATCAGTTACACAACCGCATTTTTTGATAGAAAATTCCATATATTCTTCGTTTGTTGGAGAAGAAGTAATGGAGAACATAGCCTCGCCTACACCAGGGATAGAGAGCATCGCACACTGACCAGGTCTGTGGTCGAACGCTTTCTTGCCGTCAGGTGTAACGACGCGGAATGTTTTGATATCCGGTGTATCGATTCTTACATCTGTGATAACACCAAGGGTTGGAATCAGAGTTTCAAAATTATTCATTTGCATTACCTCCGATTTTCTTTGCAACTTTTACAATATTCATTGAAATCGGACACTTTGCAAGGCAACGTCCGCAACCTACACAACTGAAAAGACCTTCGTTGTTTTCAGGATAGTACACAAGCTTATGCATAAAACGCTGACGGAAACGCTCTTTCTGTGAGATACGGTTGTTGCCGTGAGCCATTTTTGTGAATTCTGAGTACATACATGAGTCCCAACATCTGAAACGGATGACACCGTTGCCTGTGTTGAAGTCCTTGATGTCGTAGCACTGACATGTAGGACATACAAATGTACAAGTACCGCAACCAAGACAAGACTGTGAAAGCTCATCCCACGCAGGGTTATCAAAGAGCTCCATTGTCTTACCAGCACCAAAAGCGTCAAGCTTGAGGTCTTTGAGTGGAAGCTTTGAAAGAATTGTCTTTGTCTTTTCTTTTTGAGCTTCTACAGCTTCGTTGTCGCACTCTTCTGTTAAAGCACCAAGCTTTTCCATAAGAGCTGCGCCCTTATCGGTATTAGCTTCAAAGTAAACGTCTGTTTCTGTTTTCCACACAGCGATATCGCCCTGTGGAGAAGTTGCATCAATGTCAAATGCTGTACAGAAACAAGTCTCACTTGGACGTGAGCAAGCTACAGAAATGATAACACCGTGCTCACGACGGTTAGCATAGTAGCTGTCAACTGGATCAGAAAGGAATACTCTGTCGAGGATATCAAAGCTCTTCACATCACAAGGACGAACACCGAAAACTGCAAAGTCCTCCGTCTCACTTCTTGTGTCTATAATTTCGATATTTTTGCCCTCAGTTTTGAACGCCATAAGGTTCTCTGTCTGTGGGAAGAAGAAATCTTTAGGGCTTCTTACTGTATTGAGAGCGTCGCTGTATTTTACACCCTCTGTCCACTGTGTGAAAGCAGCACCACTGCTTTCTGTATCAGCAGGAAGATACAATGTCATATCTTTTGCAATCTGAGCAAAAATGTTATCGAGCTTATCTAAAGAACATTTACGCATCTGTATCCCTCCTGTCAAAAACTTCTGATGGCTCTAAGTCTTCGGTTGTATAATCAACCAGTGGTGCACGCATACCAACCTCTGCACCAGCCTGATACTCGCCGTAGAACTCATTCATATCCTTAATGAACTTACGGTTTAAAAGGTGGAGTGGGATATTCTGTGGACATACTCTTGAACACTCGCCACAGTCAGTACAACGACCGGCTACGTGGTATGCTCTGATAATGTGGAATAATTTTTCTTCAAAGCTGTTTGCAGGAGATTTGTTTTCAACACCTGATGTAGGGTTGTCAAAAACGCATTTCTCACATGTACAAGCAGGGCAAGCGTCACGACAAGCGTTACAACGGATGCAACGTGAAAGCTCGTTCTGCCAGAAAGCAAATCTCTCGTCAGCTGTCATATTTTCAAGACGCTCAACCTCATCAAAACGGTTTGACTCAATTACGTCGCCGTCTTCACCGAGGAGCTCGTCATAAGCTACATGCTTTTTGCTCTTACAGTTTTCGCATCTTTCAGCTAAAACCTCTTTCGCATCGATAACAACAGGCTCGTCGTTATAAAGTGTAGCAACTGTCATTTTTTCGCCGTCTGAGCCGATAGCAAGAACGCCGTCACCACAGATAGCCTTAACTTTTGAAATATCAGCCATACCTTCACAAGGAATTCCAACAGCGTAAACCTTCTCACGGTCGAAACGATGCTCAGTTAAGAGCTGGTTGAAGCTGTATGTATCGCATGGCTTTAAAAATACTAAGATTTTACCATCAATTTTTCCTGTTTTTGCAACAAGATATTTTGAGAAATTAGCACCGCAGAAATCGTTATACACAAAGCCTGCGTTAAGTTCTTCTGCTGTGTTGAAAACAGCAGGAGTTACGTCGTAGTCAAAGTCACCGAGTTTCCAACCAAGAACACAACTGACTGTGCCGTTTGAAAGGAGTTCTGACGCTTTGTTAATCAGCTGTTCACGAGTTATTTTTTGCATCTCAGATCCTCCAATCTCTTGTTTTCGCCAAGGGCTGTTACTGTCTCAACAAAATCGTTCATTGTTGCGGCGAACTTTGCACCCTCTGCAGCAGATACCCACTCAACGCGTGTGCGTTCTTTTTCGATGCCTAAGTAATCAAGCATTGAGAAAAGAGCAGCCATACGGCGACGTGTGTAGTAGTTACCTGAAGTATAGTGGCAGTCACCAGGGTGACAACCACAGATGATAACACCGTCTGCACCACGCTGGAATGCACGAAGAATAAACATTGGGTTTACACGGCATGAGCATGGGACACGGATGATTTTTACGTCAGCGGGATAGTTAAGTCGGTTGTTACCGGCAAGGTCAGCACCCGCATAAGAACACCAGTAGCAGCAAAATGCAACTATTAAAGGCTTATATTCATTTACTTGCATATTGCGACAACCTCCGCCATAATCTGTAAGTTTGCGAAGCCCTTGAGGTCCATAGCCCCTGAAGGACAAGTAACAGTACAAGCACCGCAACCCTGACATACTGCAGGATTTACAACCGCTACTCTTCTCATCTTTGTAGTTCTGTCAGGCATACGGAATTCCTTGTCCTCATAGCTGATTGCACCGTATGGACAAACATTTGCACAAGATGAGCAACCGTTACACATATTTTCGTTTGAGTTTGCAACACAAGGGTTACCTGTGAGTTTGTCTTTAGCTAAAAGACCGATAACCTTTGATGCAGCCGCACCAGCCTGTGATACTGTTTCAGGGATGTCCTTTGGACCCTGACAAGCACCAGAGAGGAACACACCTGCTGTTGGGCTTTCGACAGGTCGAAGCTTTGGATGAGCTTCTGTGAAGAAGTCGTTTGTATCCATACTTGCTGTGAGCATTGTAGCAAGTGGTCGAGCTGACTTGTCAGGCTCGATAGCAGCAGCAAGTACTACCAAATCTGCATCAATGTGCAGCTGTTTGTTTGCGATAAGGTCAGAAGCCTGAACCTTGAGCTTGTCGCCCTCAGGTGTTACCTTGCCGACCATACCCTTGATATACTTAACACCGTATTCTTCTACTGCACGGCGGTAGAATTCATCAAAGTTCTTACCAGGAGTACGCACGTCTATGTAGAACACATAAACCTCTGTGTCAGGATATTTATCACGAGTGAGCATAGCGTGCTTAGCTGTGTACATACAGCAAATCTTTGAGCAGTATTCTTTGCCTTTTTCTGCACAAGACTCACAACGTGAACCAACGCACTGCACGAATACGATAGTGTGTGGATGCTTACCATCTGATGGACGAAGAAGCTTACCGGCACTAGGACCAGCCGCATTTGTAAGACGCTCAAACTCAAGAGAAGTGATAACGTCTTTGCTCTGGTTGTAAGCATACTCATCAAACTTCTCCATGCTGATAGGATTGAAGCCTGTTGCTACAACGATAGCACCGTACTTTTCTTCGATGTACTCGTCTTTCTGTGTGTAGTCGATAGCGCCTGCGGCACAAACCTTTGCACAAAGACCGCATCTGCCGTTTTTGAGCATATTACAAGCGTTAGGGTCGATTGTAGCAACCTTTGGAACTGCCTGAGCAAATGGAATGTAGATTGCAGGACGGTTGTCCATACCGAGGTTAAACTCGTTAGGATTCTTTTTCATAGGACACTTCTCAACACAAGCACCGCAACCTGTACAGATATCTTCTTTTACAAATCTTGCGTTCTTCTTGATAGTTACGTCGAAATTGCCGACGAAGCCCTGAACATCTGTAACCTCACTGTATGAGAAAATACGGATTTTTTCGTGCTGTGCAACATCAACCATTTTTGGTGTAAGGATACACGCAGCACAGTCGAGTGTTGGGAAAGTCTTGTCAAGCTGAGCCATTTTACCACCGATGGTAGGCTGCTTTTCTACGATATCTACAGGGAAGCCTGCGTCAGCAATATCAAGTGCTGTCTGGATACCTGCGATACCACCACCGATAACCAACGCACGCTTTGTAACAGGTGACTCACCCGGTGTGAGAGGAGCGTTGAGGTTAACCTTAGCGATAGCCGCTTTACCCAGAATAATAGCCTTTTCTGTACCTGTAAGAATATCTTTGTGTACCCATGAGCACTGCTCACGGATGTTTGCGATCTCAACCATGTATGGGTTAAGACCTGCCGCCTGAGCGGTTTTACGGAAAGTAGCTTCATGCATTCGTGGTGAGCATGAACATACTACGATACCTGTAAGGTTGTGTTCCTTTACGGCATCCTTGATCATATCCTGACCAGCCTGAGAACACATATACTGATAATTGGTGGAAAAGACCACTCCCGGCTCGTTTTTCAAAGCTTCGGACACGGCCTGTACATCTACTGTACCTGCAATATTACTGCCACACCAACATACAAAAACACCAACTCTTTGCACTTGTCTTTTCCTCCTTTACTTTGTATATTTTCTGAAAGCGCTGACTAATAACTGCTGTGGTGTATCCTCATCAATGATTGATGGGATATCGTTAGCTGTCATATAATTTGCGCCCTGTTTTCTTGTTGCGATAAGACGAACTGCCTCAACAATCTTTGCAGGCTGAACGCCACGAGGACATCTGTCGATGCATGCAAAGCAAGACAAACATTTGTAAAGTGATTCTGAGTTAAGTAACGGCTCGATGTCGCCACTCTCTACCATATTGGCAAACTGATGTGGATGGTACTCCATCTCATCGTATGCAGGGCATGTACCTGAGCACTTACCGCAACGCATACATTTGCTGACATCTGCACCGCTGATGCGTAAAATCTCTTCGCGAAGATACTGAGTATTATTCATTTGTATCCTCCTTTACGCCTAATGCTTCTGCTAATAACTCTGTGAAATAAACCACAGGGATATCTGCACCGCTCTTTACAAGATTGTATTTACACAATGGGCAAGCTGTGATAATCATTTGGGCACCTGCTGCCTTTGCGTTATTGATGATAGCCATGCTGTTTTTCTTAGCAGTTTCCGGGCTCTGAGCTGAGATGTAACCGCCACAGCATTCGTTTCTCTTTGCATAAACTACTGCGTCTGCTCCGAGAGCCTTGATGAAATCCTCCATAATTGTTGGATTTTCAGGGTCGTCCATTCGCATTACTTTGTTTGGACGAAGGAGCAAACAACCATAATATGCGGCAATCTTCTTGCCTTTGAGAGTGTTTACTACCTTTTCTTTGAGCACGTCAAATGTAACCAAGTCGCGCAACATTTCAAGATAGTGATAAACTTCTGTTTCACCGTTATATGGGCCTTCTTCGCCCATATATCTGTTAACCTTATCGGCAAATACTGCGTCATTCTGCATAGCGTGGTTTGTCTGCTTTAAAACATTGTGACAAGCTGAACAAACTGATACTAACGGCTGATTTCTGTCGTTTGCATATTTCAACGCACGAACAGAGGAAAGCTTTGTAGCTACCTCGTCGTTAGCGGTTGTGAAAACACCACCACAGCACTGCCAGTTTTCGATTTCTTCCAGAGTAACACCCAGAACTTCAGCTGACTTGTATGCATACATATCAAGGTCTTTAGCTTTGTTTTTCAGGGTGCAGCCAGGGAAATAACTAACCTTCATTAATGTACCTCCGATTTATACCATTTCTTCAGGATGGAAAACCTCATCAAATTTTTCAGCTGTAAGGAAGCCGAGCTCTACGCAAGCTTCTTTCAGTGAAATATTATCCTTAAATGCCTTTTTAGCAGTCTTTGCTGCATTTTCATAACCAATGTATGGGTTAAGTGCTGTAACAAGCATCAGAGAGTTGTGCAGGTTGTGGTGCATCTTCTCTTTGTTAGCCTTGATACCAACAGCACAGTTTTTGTTGAATGA
>JAZSHE010000092.1:0-14349 GCA_045533085.1 Ruminococcus sp. | reverse complement strand
TAAATAAATTGAATAAGAAATAAATTTTATTTTCATGATTTTTACTGTGATTATGATTTAGCTAAAAATTAATCTTAAATAACCTCTTAGCAAGCAACAGTTGGAGAATAAATTCCTTCAACTGTTGCTACCTCAATTGTTCGAGTACGATTTCGACCTGAATAATAACCTGACAAAGTTAGCTGTGCTTACCCCTAACGGAAGTAATGTAACAAACTATGATTACGGTAAGGATAATCAGCCTGCTACAGCAACTTTCAGCAACGGTAAAAAGCTTACATATACTTACGATACTAGAAATAACCTGACCAAAATCGAACAAGGTGCAGGTACCGATGACAGTAATCTAACATACACTACGCTTGAAGAGTATACATACGATAAGCTTAGCCAATTAACACAAGTTGATTATCGTACAAGTAATAAGCGAGTAAAGTACACTTACGATAATGGTGGTAACATTGAATCAGAAGAGATATACAAAATCTCGGGTGATACTGAAACTCTCGAAGAAATTAATACTTATACTTATTATAAATCTGATTCTAATTCTAACGACGAAAATGATTGGGGAGATTTGTTAACCTGTTATAGCAATAAGAAAATTAGCAATCAGAAAATTAACAATCATGAAATAACTTATGACGAAATAGGCAATCCGCTTGAATATCGTGATGGTTTCAAATTTAATTGGTCAAACGGCAGACAGCTTGATAGCTACGAAAAAGATGGTAAAACTGTAAATTACACATACGATGCAAATGGTATGCGCCTTACTAAAACTGTTGACGGTGTAAAGCACACGTATTTATACCAAGACGGTTTACTTGTGCAAGAAACAAAAGGAACAGATGTTTTCGATTACAGTTATGATGCCAACGGTAGGCTCACTATGCTGTCCTACAGTTCTACGGACGACGAAGAAGATGAAGAGCCGATAGTATATTATTATGCCCTTAATAGTCGTGGTGACGTAATTGGTTTGTATAATGTATTAGGTAATTTAATAGCCAAGTATACTTACGATGTATGGGGTAACGAGGTATCTATCACCAATGGTAGTGGTGACGAGATTTCTAATTACATTAACATTGCAACGATTCAACCATTCCGTTATAGAAGTTATTATTATGATACAGATAGTGGTCTCTACTATCTCCAAAGCCGTTATTATGACCCTGTGACGCATAGATTCATCAATGCGGATCCAAAGTATGTATCAACTGGTACAGGTATAATTGGTCTCAATATGTTTGCTTATTGTGACAACAATCCGATCAATTGCATTGATCTAAGTGGTAATGCTTGTGTATGTTTAACTAATAGAGTTCGTCCGGGACATGTTTGTAATGATCCAAATAGAGAGTATGTTTTGAGCAGTAGTAAGTCATCGCATGATTTAAATAGACGTCCAAATTCTGGAGAACCTGGTAGTACAGTAGTGATGCCGAATGGTGACAGGAGAACATTTGGCCCAGATAGAAAACCTTCACTAGATTATGACCATGACGATCACGATAAACCTAATGAACATCCACACGATGAGTATGGTGGACATTATCATGATTGGGATTGGAGTTTACCTAAACCTCGACAAGGTCCACGATTAATAGATTTTGAAGATGTTCTAGGAGAAGGACTTACATTAACTTCAATACTTGTAATGATTGCTACTTGCTTTGTTGTTTGTGTATAATCAGATTAAATATATATTTAATAATTAATATTCGAGGTTTTTATGATAAGAGGAGTTTGTTTTAAGGTTTCTCAGACTTTTGATAGTAAGGTATTATATGAAATACTTAGTTGCTTAAAAGTGGAGAATTATAGTTGGTATAATATTTCATCACAAAACGAAGTTTGGCTTGATAGGAATGGTAATTATGCAATTACAAATGCATCATATAATGGAGAAGAATTCTTGAGAGCTATAGATATTTGTTGTTATGTAATCTTTTTAAAACTTCAAGCATATTTAGATACACATAAGCATCAAGAAATACATAACTATAAAGAATTTTTAGAAAGTGATTGTCAATTACTGTTATTAATTCATGATTGCGAATTTGTGGAAATATATGCCAAAGATTACAATACTGTAGATATACTTTTTAAGAATGCTTTAAAGAACAATTATAAAAATGTTGAATTTATTACTGAAAAAAACGATACTAGAAACAAAATGGATGTTCTTTGATTCTATGTTAACTTTACTTCGTATCGGATTACAACGAGTGGCGAGATAATCAGGTGAATTAATTTTTTGCGGAAAGCAAAAATCAACAGCTAGCAAAGCCACAGGTTAGGTGATTATTTTGATTCTTTATCAACACTGTCAATACAAATAAAACCAAATCTTTATACGAAGTTATCCCCCTTGCACCTTCTAAGTGCAAGGGGGATTTAATGTGTGATAGAAAATGTAAATCATTTGCATATAATCGTATAATTTATATTTTGAATTAAGATTAATTGTTCATTTTCCAGAATATCATAACTCTGTTTTGGGCTTTTCTTTTTTCACTGACCACTATTTTATCTATGTATTTATTTAACAATTCAATCGTGACCTCTTTTACTGGCTTTTTTTCGTTTCCTGATTTGGCAACAGGAAATAATTTATCTGCTTTCTTTATGTTCTTAAGTACTTCTTTATACAGCTCATCGTAATATATAGCACTCGTATGTTTTTTTATCGTTGAGTCTCTATAGTGTCGCATACATCTGTAATAAGCCTTTCCGTTAGGTCTATGAGCTAATGACATACTATATCCGCAGTATCTGCATTTCAGTATCCCTCTGAATATGTTTTCGCAAATATTATCCCTTGGATTACTGTGCGATTGAATTTGTTCTCTTGCCTTAGCGTATAACTCTTGAGAGATAATAGCTTCGTGGGCCCCTTTGGGTACAATTCTCTCTTCTTCGGGGACTGGCGATCTTTGTTTGGTTTTATAATTTACAGTTTCGTATTTATGGCTTACCATTTCTCCTAAATAAACCCTATCTTTTAAAATACTCAGTATTGTGGAAATCCGCCAATTATATATGTCTGATTCATTTTTTATGAATCTAGCAAATCTTGTGTCTCCAGCATAAAACTTATACGCAGAGGGAATTAGTATCTTGTCTTGGGACAAAATTTTTGAAATACTCACTGCACCATGACCTTGCGACGCAAGTGTATAGATTCTTCTTACAACATTGACAGCTTCATTGTCAATTATTAACTTATGCTTGTCAGTAGGACTTTGCACGTAACCATATGGAGGTTGTGAGGATGTGAATAAGCCCTTCTTTGCGTATTCCATTTTAGCCGATTTGATTTTCCTTGAAATATCTTTTGCGTACATATCGTTTAGTATGTTTTTAAATGGTACTATATCATCGTTTTTTGAATCGGAGTCATAGTTGTCGTTCACAGCAATATATCTTATACCTTTTCTTCTAAAATAAATTTCAGTATAGTATCCTGTTTTGATATAGTCTCTGCCTAATCTAGATAAATCCTTAGTCAAAATTAAATTTATACTACCATTATCAATATCGTTAAGCATACGTTCAAATGATGGGCGGTTAAAATTTGTGCCACTGTAACCGTCATCAATGTAGTAATCATAAATCTCAAATCCGTGTTTTTCGCAAAATGATTCTAGAATCATTTTTTGAGAACTTATACTGGAACTTTCCATACCGGTATCATCATCTTTTGAAAGTCTGCAGTACAAAGCTGCTTTAAATTTGGTTTTACTTTTCATGATATTACCCCTTATATAAAAATACTAGCAGGCATAACGCCTGCTAGTATTTTATCAAAGTTTGATGGTAAGCAAAAGTTTGGATGGACATGGTTTATCTTTTTTCGCAATTGTAATGAAAACAGCACATAATTACACTAGCCGAAAGAGTTCAGATTCATTTATATCTTCACATTCTGATAACTCTACACCTAAATCCCTAAGCATTTGAACATCCTCGTCGTTTTCTATAATAATCCGATTCCATCTCTCGTGTGCGCATAACTCAAACCATGCATATCCGTCTCTATAAAAACACAAATCCATCGGTAATATAGGATAGTCCCACGCGTACAAGCTAAAAGCTGTGAGTAACGCTTCTTCAACATTTGGAATAGATTTATAGACTACCATATTGTAAATATGGTTATTCTCGTTTAAAGTGATTGTACCCGGCCACATATTTGTTTCTTTTTCGTAAACAGTATAAGACTTTAGTGTATTATACACATTTTCAACAGGTTTTAACCACTCCTCGTCCTCGGTGTGCTTAAAATACACCAGTGAAAATTTATCACTTTTGTCAATCATAAATCGTATAAAGAGAGCATACTCCTCCCAATTATTAAAATCATGTATAGTATAACTTTTCATACAATCAACCTTTCATTGCAAAAACCAAATGTGCGTATTGTGTTTTTTACCAGTATGATTTCTAGTAGGATGATAATGCCAATAGAATCCTTCCCCTCCACCTATTTCAGGGCCCACTGCATTATGATAACCATTTATAAGTAATATGTGTTGTGCAGCTTGTTTATTAGCACACAATATATCCCCTCCTTGAGAAACTCTAAGAGAAGCTTGTTCCACAGTTATCGGTGCACCAATAACCATTCTTAGTAAAACCAATTTAAGAAATAAATCAATCTACAAACAGCGTTCACTAACAGATTTGTTTTTCAATTTTCTATTTCTTATGTAAAAAGTTAAAACCACTGCAACTAAAACCAAACAACTAATATTAGTAAAAACAACTTCAACCATATTAAGTTTTAATAAAACATTTTGCATTTGTAGAGTATAATCGTAGCTTGTTAATATAAGCTCTAAATTCTCAGATACAACTATTCTATATGCTATAGTCGATAACTCTACCATAAAGAAAGCAATCGACAGTACGAACAGGAGTGATTTTTTCTCTTTACGGAATGAAACATAAAACACAAAAATCAATAAAACAACCAATACAAGCAGTAGATAGTTATACATTTTTCTTCCTCCACTCACACATAATTAAAAATAACACAATTGTGGCAATAATCAAAGGTATAAAACACAATGCGTTAGGGAGTTCTACTCCTAATAAAGCCTGATCATAAATCAATAGTTCGCTCATAGTTACAAACATTGCTGTAAGCGCATAAATATAGAAGTGCTTTTTATCCTTAATCATTAAGTATAACATAAGTATATCTATCATAGTTAACCTCTCAATCTGAGAAATATGTTTCTTGTATTGTTTTATTAAACACACACTGTCCCTCTTGGTTAAATGCTATATATTGATTCTCCGTATATGATGCTCTATCCCAATAATAAACGCGTGATATTTGTGTAATCGAATATCCAACTTCGAGATATAACACATTGCCATAAGAATCTGTAGCAGCAGTATAATTATGAGGCAAATTCAATAAATCAAAGGCATACTGTACCCACGATAAATCCACAAAGCTAATTACAGAAGTTAACTCATATATTTTATCATAATCTCCGTAGGATAACTCTCTGTGAAAATAATCAACATCTTCATAACTTCTTAATGTATAATAATTCTTTGACTCTGATAACATATAATTAGTATTATGACCATAAATCAAATCGTAAGAGGCTGTCTCGTTGGCCATCTGCATCATAGTTACATCCATAATGTTATACGAGGAACTCTTGTTTGCTATATCCACCTGTATTTCACGTGCAGATTTCGGTTTACAACCACTAGTATCTGTATAGTTCACTGGATTATTATTACAATATGCAAACATATTGTGACCAAGGATGCCTGTGCCAGTAGAAACAAGACCATCAGCATTGATGAATCTATGCGTAACAGGGTCATAATAACGGCTCTGTAAATAGTACAGACCACTGTCAGCTGAATGCTAATACCTATTTGTGTGCAAATCTTTATCATCCACCTTAAGTATATCATAAGGGTGAATAAGAGAATATTTAAAATTCGAATTAAAAAGTCCATATTTTACCAGAAAAAATACAACGTTTACCACTTGCACTTTTTCTATAAATTATCTGTTATAATGACAGTGATGTAGAATAGAGTTGTTATTTGTCGAAAACAATACCATACTGAATAGTTTGTTATAGTTGTTTAGATTCCAAGGACTTGTTAGCATTATATTTTGCTTATCCACAGAAAAACCTTGTCATAGATACACTGGCTTGATTAAATGTGGTGACTGCGGATGTATATTCTCGTGTAAGATTAGAAAAAGAGATGGTCATCTCGATAGATCGGATATATGTAGCGTAATTGACTTGCTCGAAAGAATAATCGAAGAAGGTGAGATAAGTGATGCTAACATCCGATTGCATGTAAATAAAATAATTGTTAAAGAGCAAAATGGTAATATTGATATCCAGATAAAGCTCAACGCTGAATTTAAAAACTACATAATGATTTACGAAGATGAGTCAGCCAGTGCTGATAATCAATCTTCAATAGCATCAACGGAAAAGGATACACTTTGTGATAATCAGAGTGTGTCCTTTATGTATGTGTAAAAACAGCGAAAAATCTATAAAAAAATCAGCACCACAATATTTGTGATGCTGATTTTTTTGGTGCGGGTGACAGGACTTGAACCTGCACGGGGGTGCCACCAGAACCTAAATCTGGCGCGTCTGCCAATTCCGCCACACCCGCATATATTAAATTGAAGTTATAGATAAAAAATATTGGAATAATATCTGCAATGATTGCAGACGCTGCGCGTCGTCCGGTCTGAAATATAGTCGTCTCAACATCACACTAAAGTGTTCGTTGATACTCGTTATTTCAGACAGCACTCAGCTCCCTTTATCTGCCACAGGCAGCGGTCGCTTCGTTACCAATTCCGCCACACCCGCATATATTGAATTGAAATCGAATGAAAAGTTGTAATTTGCTTTTCAATTTATCAACTTTACACATTATACACTAACTTGAAAATAAAATCAAGATATGTTTTTATTTTGTTGTATGGTAGTAATTTATCCCAATGAAAAGCATTTTGTTGACTATATCTTTTGGCTGTGTTATAGTCGGTGTGGACGAAAATACAGCTTGTTATTTATTGGATTTTATGAGGGGTTGAGTATGAAAAAACTGCGGCTTTTTAATCTTGCGTGGCCGATATTTGTCGAAACTGCGTTGTTTATGCTGCTTGGGTTTGTTGACGTTTTTGTGCTGAGCAAATATGATGACCTTGCGGCGTCATCTGTCAATACGGCGAATCAGGCGGTGTCGATTGTCACTATCGTTTTTACTGTCATTTCGGGTGCCAGCGCGGTGCTTATTTCGCAGTATCTGGGAGCAGGTAAAAAGGAAAACGCTTCACGTATTGCGGCAATTTCTATCGTGTTCAACCTTGTGGCTGGTATTATCATCAGCGCACTGTTGGTGATTTTCTCAAAGCCCGTGCTTGTGTTCATCGGTGCTAAAGGCTCGTTGCTTGACTTTGCGAGCGAATATCTTGTTATTGTCGGCGGGTTTCTGTTTTTGCAGGCAGTGCTTGCGTCGATGTCAGTTGTTATCCGAAACCACGGATTGACCCAGATTTCGATGTACGTTACTGTTGGTATGAACATCGCTAATACTGTGCTCGACGTTGTGTTTGTTCTGGGATTATTCGGTGCTCCGAAACTCGGAGTTATGGGTGTTGCTATTGCGACAACTGCAAGCCGAATTGTCGGCACAATAGTGCTTGGAATCGTTCTTTTCACAAAGGTTGAAAACATCGGAATATTCAAGCTGTTGAAACCATTCCCGTGGAATGATATCAAGAATATTTTCAAAATTGGTGTGCCGTCTGCACTCGAATCGTTTTTGTACAACCTCTCACAGCTTGTTATCACCTCGATGGTGCTGATATATCTTACTGACAGCGAGCTGATAGCGAGAACCTATGTGCAGAATATCACGATGTTTTTCTATATATTTGCGGTTGCAATCGGTCAGGCTTCGCAGATTATCACAGGTCATCTTGTCGGAGCAGGAGAGATGGACAACGCGTACAAAAGCGGTATGCGTGCGTATAAAATCTCGTTGCTTATTACGATGATAGCGTGCACGATTGGTGTGATACTCAGAAAACCGATGATGGATATATTTACTGATGATAAGAACGTAATCATCCTTGGTGCAGGAATACTCATTATCGACTGGGTGCTTGAACTCGGTCGCACAACGAATATCGTGGTTATCGCGAACTTAAGAGGCGCGGGTGATGTGTACTTCCCGACAATTTGTGCTATATTCTCGATGTGGCTTGTCAGTGTTCTGGGTGCTTACATATTTGCTGTTGTGCTCGATATGGGCATCTACGGTTTGTGGGTGGCGCTTGCGATGGATGAGGTGCTAAGAGGAATACTGATGGTGTTCAGATTCAAAGGCGGAAAATGGAGAACAAAAGCAGTTGTTAAAAACTGAATAAGCAAAACTTAAGGCACTGTAAAACGCAGTGCCTTTGTTGTTTTGTTATTTAAATGAAACAGGTTTAACATCTGTGTCAGGGAATCGTGAAGCACCTGACGGCTCTGACATCGAAAAATACATTTTTGCCGCTTTGGTAGTGCCGAAGTCACGGTTTGAACCACTGTTCTGCACCTTGTTGAACGCTTCTCTGAACATAGCGTTGTGAGCTTCTTCGCGATTAAGCAGAAAGTCGATTGTTTCCTTTACCTTTTTATCGTTTATTTGTCTGTAAAGGTATTCGTAAACCACCTTTGCTCGCTGTTCGGATGCGATATTTGACAGCAAATCTGCACATAAATCACCTGTTACTGTTACATAATCTGCTGTCCACGAGTAACCGGATGCGTTGATAAGACCTGGATTGAGTCCCAAAATTACGTGGCTTTGGATTTCTCCTGCGCCAATTGTAGAGTAGTTTACATCGTGACCGTTTAGCAGATTGATTGTCTGAGCGACCATTTCCATGTGACCGAGTTCTTCGGCGGCAATATCAAGGAACAAATCTTTAATCTCAGGGTCTTTGATGCGGAAACTCTGAGACATATACTGCATAGCGGCTTTTAACTCGCCGTTGCCGCCACCGAGCTGTTCTTGTAAAAGTGCCGCATACTGAGGGTTCGGGCGTTCTACCTCAACAGGGTGAAAAAGTTGTTTTTCGTGCTTGAACATAAGCATTCTCCTTTGGCGTTTTTTCACTATTAGTTTTTGGAGAATGTTTTTGAATATTCAGCTTATTCTTTAAATTTTTTGACTCGCTTATTAAGTTAAAAGAAAGTAAAAACGCAGGAGTTTTTCGTTCTCCTGCGTTTAATCTTTAGTATTTATTATTTGCTGTTGCTGTGGCAACTGTCCTTCAATGGGCATCCGCCACAACCACAACTGCAAGAAGTCTTGCCTTTTTTCTTATCTCTGACCATTTTCAAAACGACCAGACCGACAACAACTAAAACAACTAAAAACACGATTATAGTTGCTATGTTTGCAGCAAACCACGATAGCATTTTTAACGCTCCTTTCGTTGTGATGATTTATTTTTTGAGAGTTTTATTTTCGTACTTGTTCTTTCTGAAAAGTAAGAAGATAAGTACGGCGAGTACAATGAACGCAAATGCAGTCCATACTGTGAACAAGCCTGTTGAAATAAGCATACCGATGTTGTAAACGATGAGTGAGATTGCGTAAGCGAAAACTGTCATATAGCCGATAGTAAAGAATGTCCACTTAGCGTTATTCATTTCACGCTTGATAGCACCCATAGCGGCAAAGCAAGGAGCACAAAGCAGGTTGAAGATGAGGAATGAAATACCAGAGAGTTTTGAGCCATTAAAGAACTCCTGACCGATGAGGGCTATGTTTGAAACTTCGCCTTCCATAGCGCCGAGAAGGTCAGCTGCAGCTTCAGGGTTAGCGGAAGCGAGCATCTTTGAAAGTGAACCGAATACGCCGACAACCTCTTCTTTAGCAACAAGGCCGAGCACAGTAGCTACAGCAGCCTGCCAGTTACCAAAACCAAGTGGTACAAACAACCAAGCGATTACGCTGCCTAAAATCTCAAGGATAGAAGCACCGCCGTTTGTTTCGGTGATGTAGTGGAAACCACCCTCGAACGAAAGTGAGTTAAGAACCCAGATGATAACGCTTGCGGCGAGGATAACTGTACCTGCACGCTTGATGAATGACCAGCCACGCTCCCATGTTGCACGAAGAACATTAGAAGCAACAGGCATGTGGTAAGCAGGTAGCTCCATAACAAATGGGGCAGGGTCGCCTGCGAACGCCTTTGTTTTCTTTAAAATGATACCCGAAATGATAACAGCACCGATACCGATGAAGTAAGCGAGTGTTGCAACCCACGCAGCACCACCGAAAAGTGCACCGGAGATAAGACCGACGATAGGCATTTTTGCACCGCAAGGGATGAAACCTGTTGTCATAATTGTCATTTTGCGGTCACGGTCCTGCTCGATTGTACGAGAGGCCATAATGCCCGGTACACCACAGCCTGAAGCAACGAGCATAGGGATGAAACTCTTGCCTGAAAGTCCGAGTTTTCTGAACACACGGTCCATGATGAACGCAATTCTTGCCATATATCCGATGTTCTCTAAAATTGAGAGCAGGAAGAACAGGATGAACATCTGTGGTACAAAACCAAGTACAGCACCAACACCGCCGACTATACCATCAGCAACAAGGGATGTCAGCCATGATGCACAGCCGATGTTCTCAAGGAAGGCTGTAACTGACGGGATGATCCACTCGCCGAAAAGTGTGTCGTTCATAAAGCCTACTGTCCAGTCGCCGATTGTGCCGATAGAGAGTGTGTAAACACCCCACATAACAAGGGCAAAGATTGGAAGTGCTAAAATACGGTTGGTGACAACCTTGTCGATTTTCTCGGAAATTGTGAGCTTGTTTGCTGACTTTTTGATGTAAGCTGTTTTCATTAGCTTTTCAATGAAGTCGTATCTTTCGTTTGTGATGATAGCTTCAGAGTCATCGTCGAAATGCTCTTCAACATGCACAATGTCTTTTTCGATATGGCTGATTACTTTTTCGTCGAGATTAAGCTGCTTTAAAATCTTTTCATCACGCTCAAAAAGCTTTACAGCGTAAAAACGCTGGCGGTCATCATCCATTGAGTGTACACACGCTTCCTCGATGTGAGCAAGTGCGTGTTCTACCTCACCTGAGAACATGTGCTGAGGGATGTTTCTGCCCTCTTGTGCCGCTTCGATAGCGATTTCTGCGGCTTCGAAAACACTGTCGCCTTTAAGCGCAGAGATTGGAACAACCTTGCACTTGAGCTTTTTTGAAAGTTCCTCTATATCGATTTTGTCGCCGTTTTTCTCGACAACATCCATCATGTTGATAGCAATAACAACAGGGATTCCAAGCTCCATGAACTGAGTAGTGAGGTAAAGGTTTCTCTCGAGGTTTGTGCCGTCCACGATGTCAAGAATAACATCAGGATTTTCCTCAAGAAGATACTCTCTGGCGATTACTTCTTCAAGTGTGTAAGGTGAGAGCGAGTAGATACCAGGCAAGTCTGTGATTGTGACGTTGCTGTCCTTCTTGTACTTGCCTTCCTTTTTTTCTACAGTAACACCAGGCCAGTTGCCAACATACTGGTTAGAACCTGTCAGTGCGTTGAAAAGCGTTGTTTTACCACTGTTCGGGTTGCCCGCAAGAGCAATAGTTATTTTCTTCATTTCTTCCTCCGTTTGTTAGCGGATGCTAACCTTTAATCAAAAAACATAGGGGATTGCTCCCCGGAAAGTTATTCTACCTCAATCATTTCAGCGTCTTCTTTTCGAAGTGAAAGCTGATATCCGCGAACTGTAATTTCAATCGGGTCACCAAGCGGTGCAACCTTGCAGATTTTAACATTGACACCCTTTGTGATGCCCATATCCATAATGCGGCGTCTGACAGCACCCTGACCATTGAGCTTCACCACTTTTGTGCTTTCTCCGATTTTTATATCTTTGAGAGTTCTCATTGTGTTTCCTCCTGTAAGTAGTAAATCGTTTCTGATAGTAAATTTAACGAATAGTTAGCTTAAGCTAACTGCTGTGTCTAAAAAATAGGTTAGTCAAAGCTAACCTCCACATATAAGATACAAAATTTTACAACATTTGTCAATATTTCAGCTCAAAAAAATGTTGTAAAATCAACATTTTTAGAATTATGCGCAAGAGTTAGACGTGGCTAACTGTGTAAGTTGTTTATCTTGTACAAAGTATCTCGCTCTTTATTTTTATGAGAGAATTATTGCAGGTATGATAAGTCTTTAGAGTAATTTGTGGTGGATTTTTGTGCTATGCTGTGTTACTATAATTATACTATATTATGTAAAGGACAGACCATGGAAAACAGAGAAAGAAAGTATTTTGCTCCGCTTGATTTAATTATAATATCCGTTGCGGTAATAGCGTCTGTTTTTGCGCTGTTGTCACAACTTTATACAAACACAAACGAGCTTACGTGCGTTATAAGGTCAAAGGGTGAAGTGGTTAAAACCGTTGCGCTGTCACAAGTTGATGATAAACAGTACATCGGGATTGATGCCCAGATGCCTTTGAAGGTGTGTATCACTAAAACCGAGGTGTGGGTCGAAGAATCTTCGTGCCCTGACAAACTGTGTCAACACACGGGTCATATCAGCAAAAGTGGTCAATCGATTGTGTGTTTGCCTGCAAAGGTGTCGGTGACGCTTGAAGCCGATGTTAACGAATTTGATGCGGTGGTGGGGTAGAGTATGAAAAAGTTTTCAACATTAAAAATCACACAGACCGCTATGGTGAGTGCTGTTGCGCTTGTGTTATCGTATATCGAAATGTCGCTACCTGATATGCCGTTTGTGTTGCCGGGGATGAAACTCGGGCTTTCTAATATTGCGACAATGTTTGCTTTGTCGGCGATGAGCCTGCCGTGCGCACTGGTTGTTTGTCTGGTCAAAGCGGTGTTTGTGCTACTGATGAGAGGTTTCACCGCGTTTATGATGAGCTTGTGCGGAGGAGTGTTCAGCGTTATTGCGATGTACTTTGTGATGAAATTAAAGCGCGTGGGCTATGTTGGCATAGGTGTGAGTGGTGCTTTTTGTCACAACCTCGGTCAGATTCTTGTAGCCTTTGCTTTTACTGATGCTACTGTGTTCGCATATTTTTCGGTGCTGGGTCTTGCATCTGTGGTTACAGGAACGGTTACAGCGTTTGCTGTGTACATAATTTTACCAAAAGTGCTTTCTGTCAGGCTTTACAAGGATTGCTGATTGTCTTATTTTTCGTGTCGGGAATTTACTGTTACACTTAAATTCTAAATGATAATTAAAGGTTAAAACTTTGTTACCAATATAATAGTTTTGTCACTTGCGCGCCACTATATCTTGTGGTACTATCTATTTGGGAATCTAAATAATGTGTTTTAAAAGAATTATTTTTTAGAATTAAGAGGGATTAAAATGAAAATTAACGTAACAGGCGGGGTATTGTCCCAGCAGGAAATCGACATCTATGTAGCACATCTTAAAGAAAACAACCCTGACAAGTACATCAAGACTGTTGACTTTACAGTGGACGGCGAGTACGTTGACGCAAAGTTCACTTATGATAGCGTTCCGTTTGAACGCATCAGAAGAATCACCGGTTATCTTGTTGGTACGGTTGATCGTTTCAACAACGGCAAGCGTGCCGAGGTAGAAGACAGAGTTACACACTCGATTTCGTGTGATTGTGCGCTGGAAGAGATTGCATAACACAGATTGTAAAAAGCTGTTGACAACTGTCGATTGGATGTTGTATAATAGCTGTCGGTAAATTGAATACAGCTTATCAAGAGTGACTGAGGGACAGGCCCTGTGAAGTCCGGCAACCTGCATTTGTGTGTAAGGTGCTAAACCCTGCGGTTAATCCGAGAGATGAGATCTTTTAAGCCGCACGGATTCCGAGCGGCTTTTTTATTTAAGCGCCGAGCACCGTAGCCCTCAAAAGTCGAAGTCGAGTCTGCATTTTCGAAGTTGATAAAATCAACGTAGAAAATCAATGCGAGACTGTGGACCTTTTGAGGAACAGCGTAGGTGAACGAGGCGTGATATTTAAGCGCCGAGCGCTCTAGCCTTCAATAAGTCGAATATGAGTCTGCGTTTTCGTAGTTAACAAAGTTAACGCGGAAATTCAAAGAAAAGTCGGAGGCCAAGCGGTCTTAGGAAGACAACAGCAAGCAGCAACTCCTTGGCTCACAGAACGACATGGCTACGATCCGACTTATTTAAGCGCCGAGCGCTCTAGCCTTCAATAAGTCGAATATGAGTCTGCGTTTTCGTAGTTAACAAAGTTAACGCGGAAATTCAAAGAA
>JAZSHE010000090.1:0-3048 GCA_045533085.1 Ruminococcus sp. | reverse complement strand
CCTGATGGATAAGGGAATTCGATAAGAGCAAAGAATTTTTCTTTATCAGAATTTTCCTCGGCGTGGAATACACCTTTCTCTTCCCAAACCTTTTGCCATTTTGGTTCAACCAATTTATGATCGTATCTCAATTAAAACCCTCCTAAGGCTGTGTACTTATTTAGTCAACTATATCTGAAATATCAACATCTGTTCCATCTTCCCAAAGACGCTCAAGGTCATAATACTCTCTTGCTTCGTTAGAGAAAACATGAACGATAATATCGATATAATCAAGCAAAATCCAAGAATTTGAACGGTAACCTTCAATATGGCTCACAGAAATGCCCATATTGTCGAGCTGTTCCTCAACTTCGTCAGCAAGAGCTTTAACGTGTGTTGAGCTGTTACCTGTAGCAATGACCATATAATCAGCGATTACAGAAACGTCTGAAATCTCGATAACCTTGATATCAAGACCTTTCTTTTCGCTCAGAATTTTAGCTGTTTCTTTAGCTTGTTGTAATGTTGTCATATATTTCACCTATTTAATAAAATTTCGTTGTAAGCTTCAACTGCATCTATGCTCAGATATCCATCGATAGAAAGCAGTTTATTCAAAGTGAAGCGGATGCCGTAGAGCATACCCTCTTCCAGCGATATCTCAGCCTTTTGTCTGATGACATCAACATCAGGATAATCACGCTCTGCGCTTGTAAAATCAGCAAGAAAAATAACTTTTTCAAGAAGTGACATTCCCATTCTTGCAGTAGTGTGATATCTAACAGCGTTGATAATATCTGTATCTGTTATTCCAAGTTCTTTTTGGATATATACAGAACCAGAAATAGCGTGCCATAGCTTTTTGGCATTTTTTTCGACATCGGTGAGAATTATATCACCACTGTGGATTATTTGCAACTGCTTTTCAAAATCTATTTCTTTTGTTATGTCGTGCAAGATTCCTGCAACAGCGGCTTTCTCTTCATCAGCACCATATTTTCTGGCGAGTCTGACAGCTTCTTCTGATACATTGACGCTGTGGTTATATCGACGGTCACCCATCAATGGTCTGATTATTTTTTTATATTCATCAATATTCATACAAATCACCTGTACAGCTTATGTTCATTGATATACGCAATCACTTTTTCGTCAAGATAAGCACTGACATTAAGCGAATTCCTGATACGGTTACGCAGAAACGTGGATGAAAGCTCTTCGATATAATCTGTAGTAATATAAGCTTTGCAGCCGTATTTCTGATAATAATCAAATTTTGCGACAAGCTCATCATACGAGCAATCATCTCTGGGAGCTGTCAGTATAGTAATGTTATCAAAGATATATTCGAAGTTCTTCCACTTTTCAAGAGTCAGAAACATATCAGCGCCCATAATAAAATGCAACTGCGCATCAGGGTGTAATGCTTTAAAAAAAGCAATTGTATCACAAGAGTAACTTGTTCCCTCTCTCTTTATTTCAACATCTGAAACCGAAAAATACGGGTAGTCGCTTAAAGCGATTTTGCACATATTCAGCCTGTGTTCAGGTGAAACAATATCAGTATTATCTTTTAGAGGAGTGATGTTTGTCGGAACAAAGTATGCTTTATCAATAAAAACCTCGTCAACAAAACGTTGAACCAGCTTTACATGCGCATTATGTATCGGGTTAAAACTGCCGCCAAAAATGGCTATTTTCATTATTTCTTACTCCTCGGTAATACAATAACAGGTTCGTCTTCGTTTTTACGATAAAGCACGAATTTTGTGCCGATAACCTGTACAACATCAGCGTTGATTTCCTCAGCAATCGCCTCAGCAACCTCTCTGACGCTCATTTCACAAGTTTCTAAAACCTTACCTTTGATAAGTTCTCGTGCTGTTATTGCATCATCTGCTGTTTTATATATCTGATCTGACAAACCACCTTTGCCGACCATAAGGATAGTATCTATCGAATTAGCGAGCGAGCGTAAATACGCGCGTTGTTTACTTGTAAGCATTAATTTTCCTCCAAATATTTTTCTAGTTTTGACTTAAACTCTCTAAGAGCGATGCCTCTGTGGCTACACTCATCTTTTTCTTCAGCACTAAGCTGGGAAAAGGATTTGTCCCCTACCATAAAAACAGGGTCGTATCCAAAACCGCCTTCTCCAACAGGAGCAAGACCAATTCTGCCGTTGCACTCTCCGCTGGCTGTGATAACAGTTCCGTCTTTCATTATAGCACAGATAGAACAAGCAAAGTGTGCATCTCTTTTATTCTCAGGAACATCAATTATATCATCGAGCAGTTTGTTGTAACGTTCAACATCGTTGAGGCCCTCTCCGCCGTAACGAGCTGAGAAAACACCTGGTTTTCCATCGAGCGCATCAACACACAAACCCGAATCATCAGCAACAACACAGTACTCACCGTTGAGTAAATCAAAGGCAGATTTCGCTTTTATATAAGCGTTTTCTTCAAAGGTAGTTCCGTTTTCATCAACCTCACCGAGGTCAACGTCGATATCCTTTGCACTAACAGCGTCGATTGAGAGCGGCTTAAGAATTCGATTAAGCTCAACAAGTTTCTTTTTATTATTAGTTGCAACTAAAAATTTCATTACTTATTCCTTTACAAACAAAGCTTTTGTAAACTCATCGGCATTAAAAGGCTGTAAATCATCAATCTGTTCACCGACACCGATAAATTTGACAGGTATTTTAAGTCCTTCTTTGATAGCAAGAACTACGCCGCCCTTAGCTGTGCCATCAAGTTTTGTAAGCACAATACCGGAAATTCCTGTCGCTTTAGAGAACTCCTGAGCCTGATTAACAGCATTCTGACCTGTAGTTGCGTCAAGCACAAGCAAAAACTCCTTATCAGCATCAGGTAATTCGCGGTCGATAATTCTTCTGATTTTTGCGAGCTCATCCATAAGATGACGTTTATTATGAAGTCGTCCAGCAGTATCACAGATAATAATATCACTGCCCTTTGCTTTAGCGCTGCTGATTGCATCGAAAACAACAGCAGCAGGGTCAGAACCCTCGTTCTGTTTAACAATATCAGCACGACTTCT
>JAZSHE010000167.1:0-13944 GCA_045533085.1 Ruminococcus sp. | reverse complement strand
CGTATTCTGTACGAGCTATCCGCATCATGTGGCACTCACGCAGATGAAACAATCGAGAGCTACAATTTTACAGTTGAACTCAACGTAATTTTCGCCAAAGCTCAGCTTGCATACAAAATGAAAGCAGTAAAGCCAAAGATGAACGATAAGGGCGAAATAGACTTAAAGCAAGCTCGACACCCACTTATCCCGGACAAGAATGTTGTACCTACTGACATCACTCTCGGCAAGACATTTGACACACTTGTCATCACGGGACCGAACACAGGTGGTAAAACCGTATCGTTAAAAACCATCGGTCTTTTAACGCTGATGGCTATGTGCGGTCTTATGGTACCATGCGCTGAAAACTCCGAACTTTCCACATTCAGGAGAGTTCTTGTTGACATTGGTGATGAGCAGAGCATCGAGCAATCGCTCTCGACTTTCTCAGCCCATATTACTAACATCATCGGCATCCTTAAACTCGCAAACCGTTCAACGCTCGCTTTAATCGACGAGCTTGGCGCAGGCACCGATCCTGTTGAGGGCGCAGCACTAGCGGTGTCAATCCTCGAAAAGCTGAGATCACGCGGTGCAAAAATTGCCAGCACCACTCATTACGCCGAGCTTAAAGAATACGCACTGCGCACTGAAAAGGTAGAAAACGGCTGTTGCGAATTTGATGTAAAAACTCTGCGTCCGACATACAAATTGCTAATCGGTGTACCGGGTAAAAGTAACGCTTTTGCTATTTCCAAACGCCTTGGTATGGAAGACGAAATTGTTGAGAGAGCAAGAGAGCTTGTATCTGCAGAGAGCCGCAAATTCGAAGATGTTGTAGAAACACTCGAAGAACGCAGACAGTCGCTCGACGAGCTTCTTTCCAAAACACGAGAAGAACTCAACCAGGCACGAATTGACCGCGAAAACGCTCACAAAGAAATGGAGCGTGCAAAACGCGATGCACAGCGCGAAATTGAAAAAGCTAAACAGGAAGCGTCCCTCATTCTTTCGAAAACCAAAGCTCAGGCATACGCCCTGATTGACGACCTTGAAAAAGCGCAAAAAGCAAAGGCTATGTCAGCTGAAGACAGAACAAGACTGAAGAAAAACATGCGCGATCTGGAAAATACTGCTGACCCTGTAAAAGAAAATTCTCAAGGCTCATACAAGTTACCACGAGAGCTCAAAGTCGGCGACAGCGTGCTGATTTTTGATATTGATAAAAAAGCTGAGGTACTCGAGCTTCCAGACAAAGGTCAGGTACTTGTACAGGCAGGTATCATAAAAACAAGAGTTCCGCTGTCAAACCTCAGACTCTTAAACGATGAGAAAGTTACTGTACCAAAACGTCCTGAACGCAAGGTAACAAAAAATGTTTCTGCTCGTGCTGAAACTGAAATCGACCTGCGCGGCCAGACTGCAATCGAAGCAATAATCGCGGTTGACCAAGCAATTGACACAGCGATTCTGACAAACACCCACACCCTGACCGTTATTCACGGCAAGGGCACAGGAGTTTTAAGAGCTGAAATTCACCGCCACCTAAAAACCCACAAAGCGGTCAAAAAATTCCGTCTCGGCACCTTTGGCGAGGGCGAAGCAGGCGTTACAATCGTTGAATTAAAGTAAAATTAAAAAGGTGACAACCATAACGGTTGTCACCTTTTGCTTTGTGTATTATTCATTTGTGTCGAGCAACTTCGGGGTGACGTAGACGGTGTTGTAGCTGTCATAAATCACCTTGCCGGGTTTTGCGCCACTTGGTTTCGAGACATTTTTGACTATTGTGTAATCAACAGGCACCTGAGATGAATCCTTGCCCTTGCTGTGATAAGCACAAATCTGTGCTGCCTCAAGCACAGCGATATCGGTAATCTCCTTACCATTCGTCAGCACAATAGTGTGAGAACCAGGGATATTTTTTGTATGGAACCAGTAATCAAATCTGCCCGCTGTTTTTAGCGTTAACTGGTCGTTCTGTTTGTTGTTTCTGCCGACAAGAACTGTAAATCCATCGGATGTTTCAAACTCAAGCGGTGGTAACGCTTTAGGTGCTTTTTGCTTTGCGTTTCTGTGTTCTTTGATATAACCCTGCTCAACAAGCTCAAGACGTATCTGAGAAAGCTCCTTATCACTTTGAGCTCTGAACAAAAAGTCCTGAACAGTTATCATATATTGTAGCTCCTGCTCGGCTTTTTCAATCTGTATCTTGAGCATCTGCTCGGCAGTTTTAGCTTTAGCGTAAGATTTGTAGAACTTCTGTGCATTTTGAGCAGGAGTGATACTAGGGTCGAGCACAATTCTGATAATCGGCGAGTTCTCCTCGTAGTAGTTTTCAACCTCGGCAAACATCGCACCTTTGCTGATTCTGTACAGGTTAGCCTGAAGCAAATCACCCTTGATTCTCAGTTGTTCTCTGTCTTCACATTTTTTCAGCTCGGCTTTCTGGATGTTGATTTTCTTTGTAAGTCGCTCAATCATATTAGCAACAAGCTTGTGCAAATCCATACTTCTCTGCTTCATTCTCACCGCCATATCACGCTGATAGTAGAAGTTATCAAGAAGCTGAGAATATGTTTCAAATGTTTTTGTAAGCATGGCACTTCCGTACTGAGTGACAGGTACAAACGTGATATCAAATGGTGTGTTCTCATCTTTGAGTACCATTGTCGGAGTACTGCTTTTTGAACTGAGAATCGACCTGATGTTTTCAAGCTCTGTATTAAGAGCACAGCCCTCAAACACCTTGTGTTCAACCTCGCGACAAACAATCGGTGATATACCCTGAACCGCTGACAACACCGCTTTATCGAGTGACTTATCGCTGTCTTCGATAACTTTAACGATATCGCTGATGCTGTCGTTGACGATATTGAGCTTATCCTGTTTTTCAGGAATGGTGTACTCAATTTTCGGGAGCACAACACGCTCACTTGTCATTGTGATATCAATACGCTTGACTGCATCAACAACAAGACCTTTTTCATCGATGAGAATAATGTTAGAATATCTTCCCATAATCTCGATACAAAGGGTAAGCTTTTCTCTGTCACCAATTTCGTTAGTCGCCTCAAAATCAAAGAAAAGAATTCGTTCAAATTCATTCTGGCGAATGTCCAAGAGCTTTCCGCCACACAGACGCTTTCTAAGCAACATACAAAGCATCGGCGGAGTCGGTGGATTTTCAGGAGCATACTCTGTAAAATGCACTCTTGCACAATCGGCTCTACAACTGAGAAAAAGCTTTTTGGCTCCGTTTTTTGTTCGGAAGTTAACAACAATTTCGTCCTTTGAAGGTTGATGAATCTGGCTTATATGTGCATCTAAAAGCTCTGCTTTTAGCTCATCTTTTATCAAACTGAGCATCATTCCGTCAAGTGCCATAATATTAACCTCCCTCTTTTATTACTTAGTTATTATTTATGATATTTCGCGTTTGAGCTAATTGTAAACGCACGATAAATCTGCTCAGCAAGCATCACTCTGAAAAGCTGGTGCGGAAATGTCATCTTAGAAACCGAAAGCTTGAAATCAGCTCTTTGTTTAACATCAATCGATAGTCCCCACGAACCTCCGATTACAAAATCAACAGTACCATTTGTCATCGAAATGTCACAGAGCTTTTTTGACAACTCTTCACTGCTGAGTTGTTTGCCCTCGATACACATAGCGATAACATAATCGCTTTTGCTGATTTTTGACAAAATCTTTTCGCCCTCTTTGAGGAGAGTTTTGTCAATCTGCGCCTGAGTTTCCTGATCAGTGATTTTCTCTTCTGGCAGTTCAACTATATTGAATTTACAATATCGTTGCAAACGCTTTTTGTATTCATTTATGGCATCGCTGAAGAACTTTTCTTTCAGCGAACCGACACATATTATATTTACATTTATCATAGCTAATCCTTAGAAAATAACCGACTTTCCGTTTGTTTCAACGGGTGCGGTCATAATTGTATAGTCGTTATCTTGTGTCGCCCCGAATGAGCTGAGCATCGAAACCGACGTATCCAGTGCAATACGTGGCGTGTTGTTATCCTGACTCAGATGTGACAACACAAAATGTGTAACACCACTATCAAGAAGCTGTGGCAACGCTTTTGCACAATCTATGTTTGAAAGATGACCCGTCATAGAAAGCACACGTTGCTTCAATATGTACGGATAAGGTCCTCTTTTCAGCATATCAACATCGTGGTTCGACTCAATCACTACAGCGTTTGAATTTTTCAAAGCTGACAACGCATCTGTTGTAAGAAAGCCCGTGTCAGTAACAACCGAACATCTGCGATTATCAGCAGTAGTGATATGAAACCCACAACTCTCTTTTGAATCGTGCGACGTTGCAACACGTTTTATGAGCATATCACCAACCACGATTTCGTTTTCTATTTCAAAAAGACGAGCATCGCGTTGAACCTTGTCTCCCTCAATCAAAGCCTGAAGTGTACCCTTACTACTATAAATCGGCAAATCGTAGCGTTTGGCAAAGACCTTCAGCGCAGAACAATGGTCTGTGTGCTCATGGGTTATAAAAATTGCTTTGATTGTCCTTGTATCTATTTCATTTTGCAAAAGAGACAGCTCTATCTGCTTGCAAGTTTTTCCTGCATCAACTAAAATTCCTTCGTTGTTACCGCTTATGTAATAGCTGTTGCCCTTGCTGGATGAAAAAAGCGGAACTATTTTCGCCATAATATCCCCTTAATGTGTTCTATAAAAACAAAAGGGTACATCAGTACCCTTTGTAAGTTTTATCGTTTTGTATGTAACTTAGTCAGTAATCTTTCTGATATCAGCACCGAGTGCTCTGAATTTTTCAACAACATCTTCGTAGCCACGCTCGATATAGCTGATTGATGAAATGTATGTTGTTCCCTCTGCAACAAGTGCCGCGATAATCATAGCCGCACCCGCTCTCAGGTCAGTCGCTTTTACAGGTGCACCGGTAAGCACAGCACCACCATCAATGATAGCAAGTCTGCCCTCAACTGAAATCTTAGCACCCATTCTTACAAGCTCCGCAATGTACTGATAACGATTGTCCCACACGCTCTCGTTCATAATCGAAGTGCCGTTTACTGAACAAAGCAGAGCGGCAAACTGTGGCTGACAGTCAGTAGGGAAACCAGGATGAGGCATTGTCTTTACGTTAACGCGGTTGAGTGGACGCTTTGTAGCATCGACTACAACGGCTTCATCATACTCTTCAATTTCAACACCCATTTCTCTGAGCTTTGAAGAAATACTGTCGAGATGTTTAGGTGTGATATTTCTTACAGTAATCTTGCCTCTCGTTGCAGCAGCCGCTGCCATATATGTACCCGCCTCAATCTGGTCAGGAATGATTGAATATGTAACGCCCTTGAGGTACTCTACACCACGGATTTTGATAACATCTGTTCCTGCACCACGGATGTTCGCGCCCATTGAGTTAAGGAAGTTTGCAAGGTCAACAATATGTGGCTCTTTAGCCGCATTTTCGATGATAGTCTGACCCTCGGCTTTAACAGCCGCAAGGATAATGTTCATTGTCGAACCAACGGACACAGTATCAAAGAAGATTCTTGCACCGTGCAGTGGTCTGTCGCTGGTTGACTCAACAATCGCGCCATCAACAACCTCATTTGTCGCACCCATGAGAGAAAATCCCTTGAGATGCTGGTCGATAGGACGTACACCGAAGTTACAACCACCCGGCAAAGCAACCTTAGCGTTGTGGAATCTGCCGAGCAACGCACCAAGCAGGTAGTAAGATGCACGCATACCTCTTACTGAATCCTGAGTTGCAACATAAGTGTTGATAGGTCGTGGGTCGATATCAAGTGTTGATTTATTCACTCTTGTGACAACAGCGCCGAGTTCCTGCAAAATTGTTGCAATAAGTGTTACGTCGCTGATGTTAGGTATATTTTCAATACGGCAAGGCTCATCGCACAAAATAACAGCCGGAATAATCGCTACAGCCGCGTTTTTCGCACCGCTGACGGTTACTTCGCCGAAAAGCTTATTGCCACCGTTAACTACAAATTTCTCCAAATCTGTACACATCCTAAAATTTATATATGGTATCTGTCATAATCAAAAAGTCAGCAACCGTATGCCAAAACACACGGTACAAAACAACAGTAATCATCAAAAAGCAGCAAACAGCCAACTTGCACCAAGGCAGATGATTCCATTATCTATGTATAAGATAATACAAAAACAGCTTAAAGTCAACCGAAAAAACAGTTTGAAATAAAATTTGGTGAACTTGTATGTAAAAGATAATTACTCCCCACCTGATTTTCTATAACTATAATTCTGCTTCGGAATAATCATCGCTTTCAAAAGCCAAATCTGCTCCCTATCTGCCCCAGTACTTTCTGTCTAGTGAGCGGAATTGGATAGCCTCAGTTATGTGATTACTCTTTATTATTTCGCTTCCCTCGAGGTCAGCGATTGTGCGTGCCACCTTCAATATTCTGTCATAAGCACGCGCTGTAAGTCCCAGTCTGTCAAAGGCATTTTTGAGCAACATATTGGCCCTGTCATCAACAACGCATACCTGAGAAAACATCGATGCATCCAGATTGGCATTACAGCTTATCGATGTACCTTTGTATCTTTCAACCTGTACTGCACGCGCTTTATTTACTCTTTCTCTGATACTCTCTGAACTTTCCTCCTGAGCTTTCGATGTAAGGTCGTCGTAATCAACTGCACCCACTTCAACATGAATATCAATTCTATCAAGCAACGGTCCTGAGATACGGCTGAGGTATCTCCTGACAGAATCTTCGCTACATGAACACTCACGCACAGGATGATTATAAAACCCACACGGACATGGATTCATCGCCGCAATAAGTGTGAACGAGCACGGGTAAGTCAACCTACCCATAGCACGGCTGATTGTTACCTTGGAATCCTCAACCGGCTGGCGCAGAGCTTCAAGTGCAGAGCGATTAAACTCAGGCAATTCGTCCAGAAACAAAACACCGTTATGACATAGCGATATTTCACCCGGACGAGGTATTGTACCACCACCCGTCAAACCAACCGCTGACACTGAATGGTGCGGTGAACGGAACGGGCGTGTTGTGATAAGTCCCTGATTGTGCGACAACAAACCTGCCACAGAATGAATTTTCGTTGTCTGAATCATCTCGTCAAATGTCATCTGAGGCAAAATTGTTCCCATACGCTTTGCAAGCATACTTTTGCCAGATCCCGGAGGACCAATGAGCAGAACATTATGCCCGCCTGCCGCAGCTATTTCAAGCGCACGTTTTGCCTCATACTGTCCCTTGACCTGAGAGAAATCGAGCAAATTTGTACCACCTGAAATCTGCTCAAAGTCATAATTTATTTTCTCGATTTCTCCTCTGCCTTTGAGGTGGTCCACCAAATCGAAAACGTGCTTAACAGGATACACTTCGACATCTTTTACAACTGCCGCTTCGAGCGCGTTGTCATAAGGCACGAATAATTTTCTTATATTACTTTCTTTGGCTTTTATAGCCATGGACAGCACACCATTTATGCGTCTTACATCCCCCGACAGCGAAAGCTCGCCAACAAAAGCGCTGTCAGACAAATCAACACTTATCTGACCTGTAGCCTGTAAAAGTGCGACAAGAATCGGCAGGTCATACACTGGGCCTTCCTTTCTGATATCAGCGGGTGCAAGATTGATTATTATTCTTGACGGCGGAAATTCAAGTCCACAGTTACACAGCGCCGAACGCACTCTGTCCTTGCTTTCTTTAACTGACGCATCAGGAAGTCCGACTATGTCAAAGGACGGCACGCTTTTGCTCACGTCTGCTTCTACCTCGACACAAAAACTATCTATTCCAAAAAGCCCGAAACTGTTGCATTTTACTACCAAATACGACATCTCCTATCATAGCGTTCACAAATTAATCCTATGTTTTTTAGTATATCACACTTACGCTTTGACACAAAGCCAAATAATTTGACAAAACATTGTATATTTTGCACAATATTTTTTATCATCTTTTGCGTTTTTGTTAAGAAAAACTAATTTTCTATTGACATTTTCTGTAAACGAAGCTACAATATACTGTAGATATGTATATTTGTGAGGTGACGGCTGTGAATGAAGCATCCTGCTCTTTCGAAAATTGTACAGACGCCGTTCTGGTCGGCTTCATAAAATCAGGTGGAACACTCGCTGACGAAGCGTTCGAGAATATGTGTGCAAGATATATGGGACTAATCTCAGCGGTTGCGGGAAAATTCCGTGACTGTCTGCAGATATATGATCGCAACGACATCATGCAGGAAGGACTCATAGGACTTATGTTTGCGTGCCGAACATTTGACGTAAACGGCGGTATGTCTTTTAGAAACTACGCTGTGCGTTGTGTCGAAAATCGCCTGCACACTATCCGACGTCACGTTGCAGCAAAGTCGCGTGTACCTGACAGTAATATCGAACCTATTGACAGCACACAGGATGAGGTCGAAGACATCACATCAATGTCAATGCAGGAAACTCTTGAGGTCAAAGAGTTTTTGAACAGCGTGTATTCAAAAATCGATGAGATACTCTCTCCTCTGGAAAAAAGTGTTCTGTCACTTCATCTGTCGGGCTACTCGTACAAGGAATCTGCCGATTTACTTTCATTAAGCGAAAAAACCGTCGACAACGCATTGTACCGTATCCGCAAAAAGCTCTCTAATAATCGGTAAATATCCCGATGCATCAATGGTGCAACTTTGTTACGGGATTTTATAAATTTTTTTAAGTGAGGTTACACACTATGTACGAAGACAAAACTCTGGTTTGCAAAGATTGTGGTGCTGAATTTGTATTCACAGCAGGCGAACAGGAATTCTATGCAGAAAAAGGGTTCGTGAACGAACCACAGCGTTGCAAGGCTTGCAGAGTTGCTCGCAAGAATGCTGTTAAATCAGCTCGCGAGATGCACACTACAACATGTGCACAGTGCGGTGGTGAGGCTACTATTCCATTCAGACCTATGGAAGGTAAAGACTACTATTGCAGCGAATGCTTTGCAAAGAAGAAAGAAGCAGAAGAAGCTTAAGATATACCGCACAACACCAAAATATCGCTTTCTGTGGCGCTCGGAACCCGAGCGCCTTTTGCTTTTTATATATCCGTATCACAACAATAATCTTTTTATATTGTTTTTTGTGTCTTTTTGTGATATATTAAGTAAAAATATTACACTAACTTTATGGAGGTTTTTATTATGGATAAAGTTACTAAATTCGACATCATCGGCGACGTTCTCGATCGTTACCCTGACACTGCTCAGTATTTCCTTGAGATGGGTATGCACTGCTTAGGTTGCCCTGCTGCAAGAGGCGAGACTATCGAACAGGCTTGCATGGTACACGGCGCTGACTGCGATGCTTTAATCGCTAAAATCAACGCTGCTATCTGAGTGTTATGAGACTTTTTTCACTCGATAACAGACTTTCACTATGCGCATCATTTGTGCGAAATGGTGTCAGACTGGCTGACATCGGTACAGACCACGCATACCTTCCCGTGTGGCTTGTAAAAAACGGGGTTATCGACACTGCTCTTGCGTGCGATATAAACGAAGGTCCGCTTTCTTTCGGCATTGACACCGTCAATCGCTACGAAGTGTGTGACAACATTGAATGCAGACTCTCCGACGGATTGAGCAAAGTGTGTGAAAACGAAGTCGACGACATCGTAATTGCTGGAATGGGCGGTGAGCTCATCGCTAAAATACTTAGCGACTGTGCGTGGGCAAAAACTAAAGGAAAACACTTCATTTTGCAACCGATGACAAAGTGCGAGGTGCTGGTTGAATACCTGTACAAAAACGGCTTTGAAATCATCAGCCAGAAGGCGTGCGAATGTGACAAAAAGCACTATACCGTGATGCTTGTAAAATACACAGGAGAGCACAAAACAGTTGATAAAACTTTTCTTTTCATAGGAAAACTCGACCTTTGTGATGACAGCTCAAAAGCGTACCTTTCACACGTTTTGTCACACCTGAAAAAGCGTTCTATTTCCGACAAATCACTTGAGGCTGTTATCGAAAAAATCGAAGGAGAACTGTCAAATGATTAAAATCAAAGACATTGTTTCTGTTGCTGACAAATACGCTCCATTTGACACTCAGGCTGAGTTTGATAACTGTGGATTTCTTGTTGGCGATATTGAAAAAGAAGTCGACAAGGCTTTGTGCTGTCTTGATATTACTGACGAGGTTATCGAAGAAGCTAAAGACAAGGGCTGTGACCTCATCATCAGCCACCATCCTGTCATCTTTTCACCGCTGAAAAGAGTCTGCTGTGACAGCATTGTTTACAAGCTGATAAAAAACAATATCGCAGCGTTGTGTCTGCACACTAATTTTGACAGAGCAGCTGTGTATGGTGTTAACCAGATTCTTGCAAACGAACTTAAACTGCAAAACACAGTTTTATATCCACATGACTTTTTGTGCGTTGGTACTTTAGACAAAGAACTCAGCGACATGGAGTTTGCTCAGCACGTAAAAAAACAACTTAACACAGAAGCTGTAAAGTACACAGAAAATGGTGGTAAAATGATCAAAACCGTTGCTGTCAGTTCCGGTGCAGGTAGTGAAGCTGTTGAGCTTTCTGCTATTTACGGATTCGATGCAGTGGTCACTGGTGAAATCAAACACCACCACTTGCTGTACGCAAAATCAGTCAACCTGTGCGCTGTTGAAGCAGGACATTTTGAAACAGAAAACATCGCTGTAGAATCAATCGTTTCCATGTTACGAAACGACATAGATGAAACTAAGCTTGAGCTTTTTGTATCACATAGCCTCTCTCCTGTACATTTTGTGTGAGAGTTTTGTGCTAAATCGTTCTGATTCTATAACACAATATGCGGAAAATCAGTATCAGAAACGCTGATTTTCCGCTTTTTTATTGCACATTTTGTCGCATTTTTATCGTTTGTGTCACAAATATGTATTAAAAATAAATATTTTGTATTATATATGTAAAAAAAATTTGCAAAAACATAGCTTGTTTGTTATAATATTGTAATGTAAATAACTATATGTGGTAATATGTGTTTTTTTAGACCACAAAATGAAGATACATAAAAGGTGACTATGAGAATAAGAAAAAAGAAGTGGGCACAACCTGAGCTTGATATGTGTCCGTATTTTGTACAAAACCCAAAATCTTTCTGCGGAAATTGGAAAGAATTTTTTGGCAACGAAAACGAAATCGAGCTTGAAGTAGGTTGCGGTAAGTGCAGCTTTGTCGCTCAGAAAGCTCTGCTTAACCCTGACAAAAACTACATTGCTGTTGACATAAAGAGTGATATGCTCGGTGTCGGCAGAAGAAACATCGAGCAGCTGTTTTCACAGCACTCAAGAAAGGTTGACAACATCGCACTTGTTGCTTTCAATGTTGAAAACATCGAACAGCTGATAAGCCGCGATGATAACATCAGACGCATGTACATCAATTTCTGCAATCCGTGGCCAAAGGAAAAGCACAAAAAGCGCAGACTCACCCACACGACAAAGCTCAACAAATACAGAACTTTTCTTTGTGAAGGCGCACAGATACACTTTAAAACAGACAACGATGAGCTGTTCGAAGAAAGTTTGCCTTACTTTGAGGAGTGCAACTTTTCCATCACATACATCACACGCGATTTGCACAACAGCGATGTTACTGACAACATTATGACTGAACACGAAACAATGTTCTCGAACGAAGGAATCAAAATCAAGCATCTCAAAGCTACAATGCTCTAAAGATTTCTTTTTATCTCAGATACTTTCAAAGGAGGGATATATATTGAAAAAGTTCAAAACGATAATTGCGTTAGCTCTCGTGCTCTTATTAAGCGGATGTTCTGCGTTTTCGTTTGATGGCTCTGATATTATGTGTCCTCCGAAAGCTACCGGCAACAAAGCTGAAATCCAGAAGCTTATTGACAAGCAGACAAAGGGCAGCTACTCCCTCAAATATCCGAAAAACGGAGTAAATCGAAGCTCTATCATCATGCAGGATATGGACAATGATGGTGAAGACGAAGCTATCGCTTTTTACTCGGATGATTCACAGACGATTCACGCTCTCTTTGTAGAGTGTGAAGACTCGGATTATTCAACCATAGGCGACGTTGAACTTGAAGGTTCAAATATCGACAGAGTTGACTTTGCAGACCTCAACGGCGACAAAACTTATGAAATTCTCATTGGTTGTTCAAGTGCTACAACATCACAGAACTCGTTGTCGGTTTTCGACTATAACGAAACTGTCGAAAAACTTGATTTTACCACTAACTACTCAAGTCTGGTCACAGGCGACTTTAACTATGACAAATCAGATGACATCCTGCTGATATCTTTGTATTCAGGTGACATCTCTGCTCTTGCAAAGCTTTTGTCATACACAAAAGGGAGTCTGTTTGAAATCAGCTCAACCGAGCTTGACGCAAATGTCACATCGCTTGCATCAGTGAGATACGGACAGATTTCATACGGAGTTTACGGCGCTGTCATTGATGGTATCAACGCAAACGGCGACTATACAACTCAGGTAGTTCTGTTTGATCCTTCGTTGCCTGCGCTGTTGAACCCGCTGTACTCATTCTCTGGATACAGCGCAACAAAGCGTTCAACAGGAATATATTCAACCGACTTTGACAAAGACGAGCTCATCGAAGTTCCTGTGTGTTCGTTGATGCCTTACAGCGAGAACGAAGACCTCGCGACAATTTCAAGAAAAGTTGACTGGTCTAATTTCGACACTACATCCTACACTCTTAAATCCGACCTCAGCTCTATACTTTGTCCGAAAGACGGCTACATACTCACTATGCCTGAAAAATGGAACGGTGTTGTCACCGCAAGATACAACGAAAAAGAGCGCGAAACAAAGGTTATGGGTTTCAAATACGTCGGCAACACATTTAAACTCACCGACGAAATCGTCACAATAAAAGCGTACCTCGAAGAAGACTTCGACAAAAACAGCTCAGGCTACATCGAATTTTTACGTTCGGGTTCTACTGTTTACGCTTACTCTATCGGCAAAGCCGACACCTACTTGTCAGTTTCGGGTGATGAGCTCAAAACTATGTTCTCACTCGTTAATCAATAAATTGCACTTTCACTTTTAAAACTATTCATAAACGGAGGTTTTGTTATGAAAAAGATTCTTGTTTGCGAAGACGAGGCTGCTATCCGCGATTTTGTGGTTATCAACCTTCGCCGTGCAGGCTATGAAGTTGTAGAAGCCGACTGTGGAGAGATGGCTCTGCAAAAATACGAGGAAAGCAACGGCGATTTCGATGTTGCTATTCTTGATATTATGATGCCGGGTATCGATGGCTTACAGGTTTGTAAGGAGCTGAGAAATAAAAACTCAGGAATCGGTATCATTATGCTGTCAGCACGTACTCAGGAGATGGACAAAGTTACAGGTCTTATGCTTGGTGCTGACGACTATATTACAAAGCCATTCTCACCAAGTGAGCTCACTGCACGAGTTGACGCTCTCTATCGCCGTGTTGCTTTGGCTGAACAGAAAGCTGAAAACAATTTCAAAGAAGAACTCAAATCAGGTATTTTTACACTTAATCTCAGAAACCGTGCTTTAATGAAGAACGGCAAGATGATTGAACTGACTCAGGTTGAGTTCCAGATTATGGAATACTTCTTCTCTAATCCTGGTGTTGCTTTAGACCGTACAGACATCCTCAACCACGTATGGGGCGAAGCTTATGTAGGCGAAGAAAAAATCGTCGATGTTAACATCAGAAGATTGAGAATGAAGGTTGAAGACGAACCAAGCAATCCTAAGTTCATTGTTACTGTATGGGGTCTTGGTTACAAGTGGGACACATAACTACACTAGTTTTGATAACTACCTTTTGCATACTTAAATAACCTTTAGAGAGGAGGAATGGGAATGTTCAAAGGTATCACCAAACGATGGA